>DATCVX010000001.1:0-3545 GCA_036566705.1 Arthrobacter sp.
GTAAAGTCATGTCTCGGCCCGATGAGGCATCGGGGCGTATAGCTCAGGCGGTTAGAGCGCTTCGCTGATAACGAAGAGGTCCCAGGTTCAAGTCCTGGTACGCCCACGGAACCTGTGCAGGTTCCAGTAAAGGTCCAGCCCCGCTGGACCGGAACGGGGTGCATGTGAAGAAGTTGCTGGTTCTTGCAGCTGCGATCGCAGGCGTCCTGCTTTACCGGAAAGCACAGGAATCCGAGGCCCGGAAAACGGTCTGGAGCCAGTCAACCGACACGGTTGATTAGCCCGGACTCCCGGACCGGAAGCTGGCTAAAGGCTTCCTGGTTCTAGGGTATGATTGACGGGTTGCTTCTTATGGGGGCATGGCGCAATTGGTAGCGCACCTGCTTTGCAAGCAGGGGGTTCGGGGTTCGAGTCCCCGTGCCTCCACCATAGGGAAGGTCCCGGACAGCGGAAACGCTGTCCGGGACTTTTTAGTTAAGTCGCCACAGTAGGGGTTGGACAGTGAACTTCTTCATCGCGGCGCTCGGTGTGCTGGGCGTTGCCTCATCCGGTCCGCTGATCGCCGCCACCCTCGGCGCCACCAGCGTCAGCGCACTGGCCATCGCCTTCTGGCGCAACGCCATCGGTGCCGCGGTCATGGCCACGCCCACCCTGATGCGCGAGCCGCGGCAGTTCGGTCAGGTCTCCTGGCGGGAGTTTCGATGGTCCCTGCTGGCCGCCGGCGCCCTGGCCCTGCACTTCGCCTGCTTCATCACCTCGCTCCAGTTGACCTCCGTGGCCGCCGCCACGGCACTCGTGTGCCTCCAGTCCGGCTGGATCGCCGTCTTCCAGCTCCTTCGCGGCACCAGGCACCGCTGGCCGGTGCTGGCAGGCCTCGGCATCGCTTTCGGCGGCGTGGTGGCCATCACCGGGTTTGATATGGGTAGCTCCCCCGAGGCACTCCTTGGCGACGTGCTGGCTGTGGCTGGCGGAGCGCTGGCGGGGCTGTATACGCTGGCGGGCGGCAAGGCCCGGCAGAGCATGACCACGGGGACCTACACCACGCTGTGCTACGGAATGTGCGCCGTCCTGGTGGCGGTCCTGGCAGTGTTCAGCCGCCAGCCACTGACAGGGTTCGACGCCGGCGGCTGGCTGGGCATCATCGCCATCACCGTCTGTGCGCAGCTGGTGGGCCACACGGCGTTCAACCACCTGCTGGCCACGATGAGCCCGTTGCTGGTCTCGATGATCATCCTGCTGGAGATCCCCGGCGCCGCCCTGTTGGCGGCCGTCTTCCTGAACGAAATCCTGCCGGCGGGAACCTATGCCGGACTGGCGCTGATCCTGGTGGGCCTCGCCGTCGTTGTCCTTGGGCAGCGGTCAGGCGCTAAAAGGAAGCAGCGTGAGGCCCCTGCGACCGGCATCCGTGGCGACGAACCGCCGTCGGACCGCCTCGCGGAGCTGGGGACTGACTGAACGCTGTTACTGGCCGCCGCGGCGGACAGGCTGGGCCGTGTTGACCGTGTGGATCGCCCGCAGCAGCTTGGCCGGGAAGTAGACGGAGAAGAAGACCACCATGGGGGCCTTGAGGGCCATTTTCTTCACGTTGTGTGCCTTGTACGTCCGGTCGAACCGTGTCACGTAGTAGCGGTAATCGCGGGGTGAATCCTCCAGCCGGCGCGCGGACATTCCGGACACCATCTGGGGCCAGTACTGCACCTTGAGTTCGTGGTCGGCAAGGTGCAGGGACAGATCGATGTCCTCATGCATCTCGTCCTTCTCGTCACGGCAGGTCTCGGACCGGATGGTTTTCCAGGCGGAAGCACGCAGGGCCATGTTGGAGCCAAAGAGGAAATGGTACTGGTGCTTGGCGAGCTTGAGCATCAGCTGGCGCATCTTGTCATCGGCTTTGAGTCCGAAGCGGCGCATGGGCATGTCGTAATAGACAACGGGTCCGGTGGCCGCCTGGACCGACTGGTCCGCGAACGCCTTCTGGACTTGCTCCACCCAGTCCGGCTCTACGACGGAATCGGCGTCGATCCGGCCAAGGACATCTCCGGTGGCGTGGTTAAGGCCAAAGTTCCGGGTGGGGATCAGGCCCTGGTCGCGGTCCTGGCTCAGCAGGATGATGGGGCTTTCCGGGTACTCCAGCTGCATCTGCTGCACGATGGCCGCCGTGCGGTCTGTGGAGAGGTTGTCCACAACGATGATTTCGTGCGCCGGTACCGACTGGTAGACGGCAGCGATGAGACACTGCCGGATCACACTTTCCTCGTTGTACGCCGGGATGACAATGGACACGCGCGGCAGCTGAGCTGCGTCGTTCAAGGCATCCCCTGAGGATTTATCGGCTGACATCAGTTCAAATTTAGCACCGATCGGGGTCCGCCCTGCCGGAGGCGGCCGGAGTCCGGACAAACACTGGGAAAACACTGAAGGGGCCCCGCACCAGGCGGGACCCCTTCAGTTGACGGCGCAAAGGCGCCCGGAACGGCTAGACGTTGTCCTTGTCCGCGGATCCGTTCATGTTCGATGCGATGTTCTTCATCGCGGTCTTGGCATCCGTTGCAGCTTTGGCAGCGGCGTCCTTGGCATCCTCGGCGACATGCTTGGCCGTGTCAGCTGCGTCTTCAACAGCTTCCTTGGCGTCTGCAGCGACGTCCTTGGCCTTGTCCGCGACGGCGCCCGCAGCGGACGCAGCAGCAGCGGCCGCGTTGCTGACGGCGTCGGCCGCGGTTTCCTTGATGTCGTTCACCGTGGTGGCAGGAACCGGGGCGGGCGTGGGCGTCACCGGGGAAGGGGTCTTCCACGGATCTTCAACCGGCTTGGACGCCTTCCAGGCGGCAACACCCGCGGCGACGGCGGCCGCAATAATGCCAAAGACCAGCCAGCCACGCCTCTTGGGCTTCTCAGGCTGGGCGATCTGCACGCCCACGGCCTTGCCTGCCTCGTGGGCGGCGGCCTTGAGCTGCGTGCCTGCCGTGTGGGCCTGTTCCTGGAGGGAGTGCACCACTCCGGAATCCGCCAGCCTCTGGGCTACGGCGTCCACGTGGGACGGAGCATTTTCCAGCGTGCGATGAACAGCTTCGGATGCCTGGCCAATCTGGTCCGACAGGCGGGGCAGGTACTCCACCACAACACGGTCACGGGCGTTGAGGATCACCGGCGTGGCCTTGTCCAGGGCCTCGTGGAGGCGCGGGGTGGTGACCTCGACGGCGTCGTGGATCTTGGGAGCAAGGTGGGCGAGCCCATCCTGGATCCGCGGCGTTACTGTCGCAACGCCGTCGGCGAGGTTGTGGGCGGCTGTCTTGAGCCCCTCCTGGATCTTGGGAGATGCGGTATCCAGGCCATGCTGCAAGCGGGGAACTGCCCAGTCCACGGCTGCTTCCACGCGGGGGGCTGCCCAGTCCTTGGCGTTCTCTACTGCGCTGTTGACTGACTGCTCAAGGTCACGGGCAATACGATCCGATTTCTTCACAACTACCTCCCGATTAATGTGACGGTTCTGTTGTTAGCCTACGTGGATTGACCTTCACCGGCTATTCTCCGCCCGGAATTCAGGCTGA
>DATCVX010000002.1:0-7121 GCA_036566705.1 Arthrobacter sp.
CCGTGAGGAATCCCGCGGCGGACACTTCCGCGAGGACTTCCCGGACCGCGACGACGAAAAATTCATGAAGCACTCCATGGCGTACAAGGACGACCACGCCCCGGCTGACGGCTCTGCAGAGGCAATCGCCGGCATCCGCCTTGCCACCAAACCGGTTGTCTTTACCCGCTACGAGCCGATGGTGAGGAAGTACTAAGATGTCCGCCGAACTTGCTGAGCCAGCCTCAAAGATCGAACTGCCCGCACACATCGGTGGCGGTGGCGAGATCCCCACATTCGACGTCACCCTCCGCGTGCGCCGCTACAACCCCGAGGTGTCCGAGGACGCCACCTGGGACGACTTCAAGGTGACCATGTACGGCACCGACCGCGTGCTGGATGCCCTGCACAAAGTCAAGTGGGAGATCGACGGCAGCGTCTCGTTCCGCCGCTCCTGCGCCCACGGTGTGTGCGGTTCCGATGCCATGCGCATCAACGGCCGCAACCGACTCGCCTGCAAGACCCTCCTGAAGGACCTGGACACCTCCAAGCCCATCACGGTCGAGCCGATCAAGGGCCTGCCGGTGGAGAAGGACCTGATCGTGGACATGGAGCCGTTCTTCCAGTCCTTCCGCGAGGTCATGCCGTTCCTCATCAACAAGGGCCACGAGCCCACCAAGGAACGCCTGCAGTCCGCCGAGGACCGTGAGCGCTTCGACGACACCACCAAGTGCATCCTGTGCGCCGCGTGCACGTCCTCCTGCCCCGTGTTCTGGACCGACGGCCAGTACTTCGGGCCGGCCGCCATCGTCAACGCCCACCGCTTCATCTTCGATTCCCGTGATGACGCCGGTGATATGCGGCTGGAGATCCTGAACGACAAGGAAGGCGTGTGGCGCTGCCGCACCACCTTCAACTGCTCCGAAGCATGCCCCCGCGGCATCCAGGTGACCCAGGCAATTGCCGAGGTCAAGCAGGCAATTCTCTCCCGCAAGATCTAGTCCCGGTTTACTTACGGAAGTATACAGCCGACGGCGTCGCTCACCCCACGGTGGATGACGCCGTCGTCGTTTTAACACACGCCAGCCACAACGAAAGGGGACGCCATGTCCCGCTCCGAAAAAGTCAGCTTCGAAGGTTCCACCGGCGAACTCCTGTCCGGAATCATCGACGTCCCGGAGGGACCGGTGCGGGGCTGGGGAGTGTTTTCCCATGGCTTTACGCTGGGCAAGGACAGCCCGTCGGCATCACGGATGTGCAAGGCCCTGGCTGACACCGGGATCGGCATGCTCCGCTTCGACAACCTGGGGCTGGGCGATTCCGCAGGCTATTGGTCTGAAGGCTCCTTCAGCCACAAGGTAGCGGACACGGTCAAGGCCGTCGAGTTCATGCGCGTCCAGGGGAAGGCCATTTCCCTGCTGGTGGGCCACTCCTTCGGCGGCGCCGCCGTGCTTTCCGCGGCGCGCCAGATTCCGGAGCTCGACGCCGTCGCAACGGTGGGTGCCCCCTTCTCACCCAAGCACGTGGCGCATGTCTTCGACGCCGCCCTGGACAAGATCCTCAGCGAAGGCAGCGCCGAAGTGGACCTCGGCGGGAAACGCGTGGAGATCCGCAAGCACTTCGTGGAGGACCTGGAAAATGCCGACCTCACCGACTGCATCCGTCAGCTGCACAAGCCGCTGATGGTGCTGCACTCCCCCACCGACAACACCGTGGGCATCGAGAACGCGAGCTCGATCTTCCAGACGGCCCGCCACCCCCGGAACTTCGTGTCCCTCGAGGGCAGCGACCACCTCCTGACCGGCAAGGGCCAGGCAGCCCGGGCGGCCAGGATCATCGCTGCCTGGGCCGACCAATACCTCGACGCCGGGAAGTAACGGCCGCGCCGGCGTGGTTGCCGTGCGCGTCCACGGGCACTTTTCCCGGCTGGACCTGGCGTGAGCCCCACCGCGCTTTCTCATGCTCCGCGGGGGCGTTCCTCAGGTCTTCGTCGCGGATGGCAGACCAGCCGGCCGAAACCAGGTAGGCCTGGCTGACCAGGTTGAACCAGATCAGCAGCCCGATGATGATGGCGAACGGCGCAAGGATGGGGTTCCGGCCTGCCCCGGCGAGGAGCTCGGTGCTGAAGACCTGCAGCACCGTGGTGCCGAACGCCGCAAGGATGGTGCCTTCCAGCAATGCCTGCCTGGACAGTTTCAATCCCCCGGCCAGGCGGAACATGATGACCGCCGTGACCCAGTTGAGCGCCAGGGGCACGCCGATCTTTATCAGCGTGGTCAGCGGGCCCGCCACGGCGTCGTCCAGCTGCAGGAAATCGGTGGCCCAGCCTGCGGCGGTGCCGAAGACCAGTGAAGCGCCTGCGCTGATCACCAGGGCGGCGCCCAGCAGCAGGAGGGTGCCGGCGTCGCGCAGTTTCAGGACAATCGGGTTGATCTTCAGGGGCGGGAGCTGCATCACACCGCGCAGGCCGTCGCGGAGCCCGGCAATCCAGCCCAGCGAGGTGATCACGGTGACCACTGCGGCGATGGCAGCAGTCCACCCCAGGCCGTCCGGGTTCAGCAGGTCCTGCGGATCCACCAGTCCTTCGCCGCCGCCCACCTTGAGCAGGCCGGGCGCGCTCTGCGCGACGCTTCCGATAATGGTGTCCAGGAGGGCGGGTTGGTCGCGCAGCACCAGACCGGCAATCGAGAAGCCGGTGGCCAGCAGGCCGGTGATCGAGAAGAACATGTTGAAGCCGATGCCCGCGCTCATCAGCGGCCCGTGCTGAAGGTTGTAGTGCTGCCATGCCCGCATGGGCCTGAACGCGTTCAGCCGGGCGAGGAACCACTGGAACATCGCCATCAGGCTGGCCACCGGGCCGCCGCCGGACCTTCTGGCTTTGCCCCACTCCATCCGCTTCTGGATGACGGCGAGCAGCAACCGGCCACGCTCAGTGGGAAGCGGCTGCTCCGCCGGAGTTGGCGGCTGCGTCCGCTGCCCAGACGCCGGCTTCGTTGTCAGTTTCGGTCCCAAAGTCCAGCTCTTCCCGTAGCTGCCAGATGCCGTCAGCATCGTGCTCGTAAAGTCCCATGCTAACCACAGGGAACGTTGCCCTATAGTCCTTGAGTACCGTTTCGGCCTCGTCGAGGCTTTCGGGGGCGACGTCGTGGGCGATGGTCACGTGCGGGTGGTAAGAGAACGGCAGGTCCCGCTGGAGCGGTCCCGTCTGGAGCTTTTCGTGCAGGTCCACGCAGGAGTCGAAGCCATCCTCCACGTTGATGAAAACCACAGGGGACACGGGCCGGAAGGTCCCGGTCCCCGCAATGGTCACCATGAAAGGTGCCTGGGCTTTGGCGACCTCACGGACGTGCTCCCGCGTTGCCTCCCAGTCCAGGGTGGGAGTGGTGGTGATCAGGGTGATGTGGGCAGGGACCACCCCGGCCATGGGATCACCGAACGAGGCGCGCCACCGTTGAAGTTCTTCCGCGATGGCAGGGGGAAATCCCAGAATGACGCCTACGCTCATTCCTTCACTGACATTGCTCGAGGCCGGCATCGGGTTAGCGGGCTCCCGGGGCGCCGCCGTAGGGAAGGAACCCCACCTTGGCATAGACATCGCTGAGGGTGGCCGCGGCGATTTCCCGGGCCTTGTCCGCGCCGTGGGCCAGGAGCCTGTCCAGTTCGGCGGGGTCCGACAAAAGCTCGTTGGCGCGGTCGCGGATGGGAGTCAGGTGGCCTACCACCGCTTCCGCCAGATCCACTTTCAGGTGGCCGTACATTTTTCCCTGGTAGGCCTCCACAAGCTGCTCCACGCTCCGGCCGGTCACTCCGGCGAAGATGGTGAGGAGGTTGGAAACACCGGGCTTGGTTTCGCGGTCGAAGCGGATTTCCGTCTCGGTGTCGGTGACGGCGGACTTGATCCGTTTGGCCGTGACCTTGGGTTCGTCGAGGAGGTTGATCAGGCCTGCCGGCGATTCGGCCGATTTGGACATCTTCGCCGTGGGGTTCTGGAGGTCGTAGATTTTCGCGGATTCCTTCTGGATGAAGGGCTGCGGAACCGTGAACGTCTCGCCGAAGCGGGAGTTGAAGCGGGTGGCGAGGTCGCGGCTCAGCTCCACGTGCTGGCGCTGGTCCTCGCCCACCGGGACACCCTGCGGCTGGTACAGGAGGATGTCGGCCGCCTGCAGGATGGGGTAGGTGAAGAGGCCCACGCTGGCGAAATCGGTGCCCTGCTTCTGCGCCTTGTCCTTGAACTGGGTCATCCGGGAGGCCTCGCCGAAGCCTGTGATGCAGTTCAGGACCCAGGCGAGCTGCGCGTGTTCCGGCACCTGGGACTGGACGAACAGGGTGCACTTGTGGACGTCCACGCCGCCGGCGATGTACTGGGCGGCGGTGATCCGTGTGCGCCGGGCCAGTTCCGCGGGATCCTGGGGGACGGTGATGGCGTGCAGGTCCGGGATGAAGAACACGGCGTCGTATTCGTCCTGCATCCGGACCCAGTTCACCAGGGCGCCGAGGTAGTTGCCGAGGTGGAGTGAGTCCGCGGACGGCTGCATGCCGGACAGGATGCGGTGCCGGACGCCCGTGGCGGGCTGGCTCGCTTCCGCCCGGGCGGCGACGGCGTCAGTTGCCGGGGGTGCGGCGGGGCCGGTGACGGTTGGGGAGGTGGTCATTCGTTGTGGCCTTAAATCTAGAGCCGGTAGTCCACTACCAGCGGTGCATGGTCAGAGAAGCGGGTGTCCCATGACGGCGCCCGGTCGACGACTGCCGAGAATGCGGACGCAGCAAGTTCCGGGGTGGCCAGATGGTAGTCGATCCGCCAGCCAGTGTCATTGTCAAAGGCCTGGCCGCGCTGCGACCACCACGTGTAGGGGCCGTCCACACTGCCGGCAAGGCCACGGTGCACGTCCTTCCAGCCGATCTCTTCACCGAAGAAACGGTCAAAGTACGCGCGTTCCTCGGGCAGGAAGCCGGCTTTCTTGACGTTGCCCTTCCAGTTCCGGATGTCCAGCTCGGTGTGGCCCACGTTCAGGTCGCCCACCACCAGGGCGTGGTCGCTGTGCTTGGTCAGTTCCGGCAGCCGGGTGGTCATGGCGTCCAGGAAGCGGTACTTGTCCACCTGCTTGGGGGTTCCGGCTTCACCGGAGTGCACGTAGGCGCTGGCGACAGTGAGCTGCACCGGGTTCCCCGCTGCGTCGGTCAGCCGGAAGTCGGATTCGACCCAGCGGCCGGCGGTGGCGAAGTAGTCGTCGCCGATGCCGTTGCGCGTCTCCAACGGTTCTTCGCGGGAGGCGATGGCGACGCCGGCCCGGCCCTTGGCCTCGGCTTCAGCGTGCAGGATGTGCCAGCCGTCGCCCAGCAGCTGGCGGACGATCGCGTCCGGGGCGCGGACCTCCTGGAGGCAAAGGATGTCCACCTCGCGGGGCTCCAGCCACTCCGCCATGCCATTCCTGTAGGCAGCGCGGAGGCCGTTGACGTTGACTGATGCGATGCGAAGGTGGTCCTTCTTCAATGCCGAGCTCACCCGCTCCACTCTAGTCGATGACCGTTCCAGTCACCGGGTCCCCCGTGCCGTCCGAGGAGCGGATCATGTCCCGGGCATTGGTGGCGGTGATTTCGATAGTCTCCAGGGCACGGCTGATGGTGTCCGGATCAGCGGCGTCACCCTTGGCCCGCTCCTGCTCCACCACCCGGACCTGCACCTGCACGATCTTGAAGGAGTGGTCGAGCTTGAGGTCGCGGACTTCGTCCGCTTCGGACCGCTCATAGACCACCCGGGTGCCGCCATGGTCCGCAGAGGACGACGACGGCGCCCGGCCGGCTGCGCTGTTGAAGGCATTCTGGGCTTCAGTCAGTTTGGCGCCGGCTTTCTTGGCGGCCTTCTGGATGCTGAAGACCACAAACGCTGCCAGTGCGAGCCAGAAGGCGGCGATGATCGCCACAACCCAGCCGACGACGTCGTTCTGGTTGGCCGCAAAGATGACCGCGACAACGAATGCGATGACAAAGATCATCATGCCCGGGCCACTGATCCGCAGCATGGAGAAGCCGCCTTTGGCCGGTTTGGACGCAGAGTGAGGGTTACCCAGAGATCGCATTCCTACATTGTCTCAAACGACGCGGCGGGCTACCGTACCTTCCACCCCCGGCGAACACGCCAAGTAGGGGCGCTACTTCAGGAACAGCTTCCGGAGGCGGACGGTGGTGAGCAGCATTCCCAGCGCCGTCATCAGGACGTAATAGCCCACGTGGATGGCGGTGGACGGCGTGAACGCGCCCACGCTGATCTGGCGCAGCAGTTCCACCCCGTGCCAGAGCGGCATGGCCTGGATGAGCCACTGGATGTACTGGGGGTAGACGCTGAGCGGGTAGAACGTGGCGCTGAACAGGAACATGGGCAGCATGATGAAGTTGATCCAGTCCATCTGCTGGAAGGTCTTCAGGAAGCTGGTGATGCCCATCCCGAGGCTGGCGAAGCCGAAGGCGATCAGCACCGAGGCCGGGATCATCAGGATGGCCCAGGGCGTTGTGATGAGCCCCATCAGGCCCATCACCGCCGTGAATCCGGTGGCGTAGAGCAGCCCGCGCAGCAGCGCCAGGAATATCTCGCCCAGCGCCACATCCAATGGTCCCAGCGAAGTGTAGAGCATGCCCTGGTAGAGCTTGGCGAAGTTCATCTTGAAAAAGACGTTCCAGGTGGAGTCGTACACGGCGCCGTTCATGGCGGAGACGGCCAGCAGGGCCGGGGCGATGTAGGCCGCGTAGCTGATCTCCGTCCCGTCGGGCCCCCGCACCTCGCCCACAATGGCGCCCAGGCCCACGCCCATGGAGATCAGGAACAGCACGGGCTCAAAGAACCCGGACAGCATGACCAGCCAGTTTGTGCTCTTCGTTGCCATGAGGCCCCGGGAGATCACGGCTTTTGCGTTGCGCGAATACAACGACCCGAACGTCCTGTTCCGGGCCTCTTCCGCCACGGCGTGGCTGCCAGTGACACTGCTCATTGCCCCAGCCTCCGGACGAACTGGCGTCTGGTGAGGACCCAGCCCAGCGCCGCCAGCACTATCAGCACCACAAAATGGACGACGGTGAGGACCGGCGGCTCCTGGTAGCCGTAGCTGAAGACCCTGCCCAGTTCGGTGCCGTGCCAGATGGGCGAGATC
>DATCVX010000003.1:0-11770 GCA_036566705.1 Arthrobacter sp.
CTGCGGCGCGTTGCTGATGATTCGTACCGGCCGGCTGGTGAGCCGGTACTTTGCCATCAGGGCTTCCGTAGTGCTGCTGATGGTGGCCACGATGTCTGCCCGGTTGAGCAGGAGCCGCTGCGGCCAGAACGCCTTGTGGTAAAGGCGCCACAGCACACGCACCGGCGCGGGAAGGAAACCGGGCGGTGCCGGGTGCTCGTAATAGATGAGGTCGTGCAGGGTAAGGACCAGTCCGTATTTGCGGCCCCAGGTTCCCATGGTCTGCATCGGGCAGACCACCACGTCAGCTCCGAGCGGGTTGATCTTCCGCGCCACGAACAGCTCCATGGGGGACAGCGGGCTGTTGATCAGGGTGTAGGGCACGTCAGGGAGGAGGGCGAGCTGCCGGCGGTCGCTGATGAGCATGGATACGTCGGCGATCTTTGCCGTTGCCGCTATCAGGCTGGCTCCGTAACGGCTGATTCCGTCATGGTGGTCGGTCCGGGTAAAGCGGGCATCAACGACAATTTTCACGCGGGATGGTCCTTAAGGAAGCTGAGGATGAAGCCGGCTGCAGGCGCCGGCGTCTCGTAATGGATCAGGTGCCCGACGCCGGGGATCACCTTGAGGGTCCCGTCCGGCAGCAGGGCGGCGAGGCGGTGCTGGTCGGGCAGCATCGCGATTTCGTCCTTTTCGCCGGCGATGAGCAGGACCGGCAAGGCCAGCTGCCCGGCCACCTCGGCTACATTTCCGCTGACGGAGGCCGTGAAGGATTCCAGCAGGCTGTCCCTGTCGGCGAAGGCGCTGAAATAGGAATGGTGCTGGCCGTGGATGAACCGGCGCAGCTCCTTGTCCGGAGTTTTGGCCATGGCCTCGCTCATGACGCGGACGATCAGCGGGCTGCGGAGCAGGGCAAGGCCGGGCCCCTGGGGGAGCCGGGCAGCGAGCCGGTAGTAGAGCACGGCGAGTTTGGTCATGATCCCCTTCGGCCCTTCCAGCGCCGGTGCGGCGATCGGGTTAATAAGGATCAGCGGCGAGACCGCACCGGGGTTGGATGCCACGAAGTGCGCGGCAACGATCGAACCGAACGAATGGCCCACCAGGACGGTGTCCGGGCCGAGGCCCAGCGCAGCCATGAAGCCGGTGATGAAACTGCCGTAGTGCTCCACAGTATGTGGTCCGGAGGCAAAGGCATCGGAGCTGCCGAAGCCGGGGAGGTCCGGCATGATGAGCCGCATCCCGGGCAGCTGGTCCGCAACCCTGAGCAGTCCGTGGTGATCACCGCGGAAGCCGTGGATCACCAGGATGGTCCGGGTCTCAGGCGTCACCTGGACAGGTTCGTAAGTCCAGTAGGCCACCGTGCCGCCGTTGAGTTCGATACGGGCGGCCCGGGTCCGGGATTCGAGTTCCCGGCTGAAATAGGACGGCGTGGCGGGGGGCTGCGGGTCAGCTGTTTTCATTGCCTTGGTCCTAGTTGACGTTGTCGGGATGGGAGCCGGTGCGGTGGCCCCGGTCCAGTTCGGCGAGCGCAACCATGTCGCGGTCCGAAAGTTCAAACCGGAAAACGTCCAGGTTCTCCCGGATCCTGGCCTCGGAACTGGCCTTGGGGATGGCGATGTTGCCCAGCTGGATGTGCCAGCGAAGGATGACCTGTGCCGCAGTCACGCCGTGTTCAGAAGCACACGCCTGGACCACCGGATCCGCCAGGACCTGGCCGCGCCCCAGGGGGCTCCAGGCTTCGGTCCGGATTCCCAGTGCAGCGTGCTTTTCCCGCAGCTCAGCCTGCTGGAGCCACGGGTGCAGCTCGATCTGGTTGACCGCCGGCACTACTTCCGCCGTCTGCAGCAAATGGTCCAGGTGGGCGGGTTGGAAGTTGCAGACACCGATGGCCCGCACTTTGCCCTCGCGGTACAGCGTTTCCAGGGCACGGTAGGTGTCCGTGAAAAGCCCGCGCCGGGCGCAGGGCCAGTGAATCAGGTACATGTCCACGTAGTCCAGGCCAAGGTTCACCATGGAATTGTCGAACGCCAAAAGGGTGGAATCGTAGCCCTGGTCATCGTTCCAGACCTTGGTGGTGATGAAGACGTCCTCGCGGGCCAGCGCGGGCGCCGCTTCACCGGAGCCGCCGCTTCCGGTTCCCATTCCGCCGTCGTACCCGAAGTGGGAACTGATTCCGCGTGCCACGCCGGTTTCGTTCCCGTACATCGCGGCGGTGTCGAAGTGGCGGTAGCCGGCGCCGAGCGCGGTGGAGACCAGGGCCGACGCCTCCGCCACCGGAACCTTGTAGAGCCCATATCCCAACTGGTCGATCAGCACGCCGTTGTTCAGGCTGAGCCGGGGTGAGGTTTTCATAGCAACGACTCTACCCATTCTGAACACAGACTCTGTCAGATGGCGCCGTCGAAACCCACCAGGCGGCGCGCGGATGCCTCATCAAGGATCAGGTCCGTAGCCAGCCCCGCCGTGAGGGCCCCGCGGAGTCCGTTGATCTTGGACGCCCCGGACACCACACAGATGCGGCGCCTGACCTGTTTCAGTTCGGCGAGCGCAGGACCGGTGGACCGCTCGTTCAGGACAATGCCGTCAGAGGACCCGTCGCCGCGGAAGAAGACGGTGGCGACGTCGCCCACAACGTCCGATCCTGCAAGGATCCTGAGGTCATCTTCGTCCAGGTAGCCGCCGGCGTAGACGTGGCTGGGATAGTCCGCGTCCACCGAGCCCACACCGAAGATCGCGATGCTCATCCTCGACTGCAGCTCCAGGATCCTTTGCACGCTGCGCTCATTCCACATGGCCGTCTTGGTCGCGGCGTGGTCAAAAAACGCCGGCACCGGAAACTGCTCAACCCGGGCCCCGTAAGCGCTGCCGAAGCGGCGCATGATGTCGCTTGCGTAGGTGATGCCGGTGGTGTGCATGTTTCCGGCGCCGTTGAGCTGGACGATGACGCTGTCATGGGTGATCTTGCGGGTCAGGTGCCGGCTGACGGCGCTTAGCGTTGACCCCCAGGCCACCCCAATGATGGCGTTCGAGTCCACCAGCGGTCCGATGGTGCGCGCGGCCTGCATGGCCACACGGTCCAGTGTTTCCGCCTCGTTCAGGGTCTCCAGGACCGGCACGACATGCGCGTCAACGCTGTATTTTTCGCGGATCAGGCCCTCCAGTTCCGGGCCGGTGTCCAGCGGATTCCGGATCTGGATCTGCACCAGGCCGGAATCCCGGGCCGCGGACAGAAGCCGCGAAACCGTGGAACGGGAAGTTCGGAGCTCCCGGGCGATGGCGTCCATGGTGAGGTCCTGCAGGTAGTACATCTGTGCAGCACGGAGGGCGTCGGAGTGGCGGGACGGTGGCATGGGAATCCATTCTGCACGTTTGTGCATAGAGGTTGACTCTATTTTCCATTACTCCAAACATAGTTGAAGTAATGCGGAACGCCGGGCGGCGGCCGCACAAACCAAACCCCACGGGAGTCGTTTTGGGAACCAAGGATTTTTTCGGCCATAGCGGAGCTACGCCTTCTCCGGCCAGCGGACCGCGTTCATCTGTGCAGGCCCTGAAGCAGCGTCCGCAGGCCAGGGTGCTGATCATTGGCGGCGGCATCAACGGCGTGGGCACGTTCCGCGACCTTGCCCTGCAGGGAGTTGATGTTGCACTGGTGGAGCGCGGCGACTACTGCCAGGGTGCCAGCGGCGCCTCGTCGCACATGATCCACGGCGGCATCCGCTACCTTGAAAACGGCGAGTTCCGCCTCGTCCGTGAATCAGTGGTGGAACGGAACCGGCTGCTGCGCATCGCACCCCACTACGTGAAGCCGCTCCAGACCACGATTCCGATCTTTAGCACCTTCTCGGGCGTGCTGTCGGCGCCCCTGCGCTTCCTGACCCACAAGCAGCAGGGCAAGCCCAAGGAACGGGGCGCATTCCTCATCAAGCTTGGCCTCAGCCTCTACGATTCGTTCACCCGGGACGGCGGCTCCGTTCCGCGCCACCAGTTCCGCGGCCGCAAGCGTGCATTGGCCGAACTGCCGCACCTGAACCCCGGCATCAAATATGCAGCCACCTACTTCGACGCCTCCGTCCACAACCCCGAGCGCCTCACCCTGGACGTGCTCCAGGACGGCGAAAAAGCCGGGCTGGGCGCTGCAGGCCGCACCAACGCCACGGCGCGGGCCAGCAACTATCTCTCACTCCAATCGATGAAATCCGGGGCGGCGGGAACCGGCGGCCCGGCCACGGGCGGCACCGTCCAGCTTCGCGACGAACTTACCGGCGAGGTGTTTGATTTCACCGCCGACGTCATCGTGAACACCACCGGTGCCTGGGTGGACCTGACCAACGAAGCGATGGGGGCTGCCTCCCGCTTCATGGGCGGCACCAAGGGCTCGCATATCGTCCTGGACCACCCCGGCCTCCTCGAGGCGTGCCGCGGCCGTGAAATCTTCTTCGAACACACCGATGGCCGGATCGTCCTGATCTACCCGATGGGGGACAGGGTCCTGGTGGGAACCACGGACGTGGACGCCGACATGGGTCAGGACGCGGTCTGCACCGACGGCGAAATCGACTACTTCATCGAGCTCATCGGCCATGTCTTCCCGGACATCCCTGTCGACCGAGGGCAGATCGTCTACACGTTTTCAGGCGTCCGCCCGCTTCCCCGGCACGACGCTACCCAGCCCGGATTTGTCTCCCGGGACTACCGGATCGAACGTCGCGAAGGCGCGGCAGGCGCCGTCGTGCTCAGCCTGGTAGGCGGCAAGTGGACGACTTTCCGCGCGCTGGCAGAGCACATGACCAACGACGTGCTCGCCGAGCTGGGGATGGAACGGAAGGTTTCGACTGCGAAGCTCGCCATCGGAGGCGGAGCCGCTTTCCCCGAAGACGAGGCCGGGGTCCAGAAATGGATCAAGGCCCGCATGTCCGCCGGCCGTAACGCCGACCGGACCGCGGTCCTGCTGACGCGCTACGGCACGCGGGCCGCGGAAGTCATGCGCTACCTCGACGCCGGCCCTGACCGACTCCTGCACTCCACGCACGAGCTCAGCGTCCGCGAGCTGGAGTTCATGGCCGCCAACGAGCAGGTGGGGCACCTTGCCGATGTGCTCATCCGCCGGACATCCCTGGCCTTCCGCGGCCTGGTCACTGGCGAATTGCTTCACGAGGTCGCGGACGTGCTCGCCGGTCCGCTGGGCTGGGATGCTGCCGCCGCGGCGGCAGAGATCCGCGCCGCCCAGGAGGTGCTGGAGCGTTTCCACCGCGTACAGGTGCACAGCCTGGTCGCCTAAGCGGCCCGGCTGACCGCCGGGGGCGCCAAAGTGCCCAGGCTCCTCGGTCCTTCAAACCCGCGAAGGACCGACAACAAATATATGAGGAGTCAAAGATGTCTCTTGGAATTGTCTTCCTTTCCGAAGTTTTCGGAACGGCCATGCTCACCCTGATGGGTTGCGGCGTCGTGGCCAACGTTGCCCTGAAGGGCACGAAGGGCACCAGCGGCGGGTTCCTGATGGTGACCTGGGGGTGGGGCATCGCCGTCTTCGCGGGTGTTTTTGTTGCCGCCAAGTCCGGCGCGCACCTCAATCCCGCCGTCACGCTGGGCTTGCTGGTAAACGGCAAGGCGGAGTACGCGCCGGGCGTCCCGATCGATGCTGCGTCCACGCTGGCCTATTTCGGCGGCGAAATGCTGGGGGCTTTCCTCGGCGCTGTCGTGTGCTGGGCCGCCTACAAGCAGCATTTCGACGCCGAACCGGAGTCCGCCAGCAAGCTGGGCGTGTTCTCCACCGGCCCTGCTATCCGTTCCACCCCCTGGAACCTGGTCACCGAGATCATCGGCACCTTTGTCCTGGTCTTTGTGATCCTCACCCTCGGTGGAACGCCATCAGGCCTGGGACCGCTGGCCGTGGCCCTGCTCGTGGTGGGCATCGGCGTATCACTGGGCGGACCTACGGGCTACGCCATCAACCCCGCACGTGACCTGGGTCCGCGTATTGTCCACGCACTGCTTCCCATCAAGGGAAAGGGAACCAGCGACTGGGCCTACTCGTGGATTCCCGTAGCCGGACCCCTTGTGGGCGGCGCCCTGGCCGGTATTGTCGCAAAGATCGCACCGATCATCATTACCGCCGCCGCCTGACCTCTCACTAACACCAGTACACAGACAAGGACGTCACCATGAACCAGTACGTAATCGCCATCGACCAGGGCACCACCAGCTCCCGGGCAATCATCTTCGACCACAGCGGCAACATCGTTTCGTCGGGCCAGATGGAGCACGAACAGATCTTCCCGCAGGCAGGCTGGGTGGAGCACAACGCCGCCGAGATCTGGAACAACACCCGGGAGGTCATCGCTTCCGCGCTCTCCAAGGCGAACCTGACCCGGCACGACATCGCCGCCGTCGGCATCACCAACCAGCGCGAAACCGCCGTGGTGTGGGACAAGACCACCGGCGAGCCCGTCTACAACGCCATCGTCTGGCAGGACACCCGCACCCAGGACATCGTTGACGAGCTCTCCAAGGACGGCGGACCGGAAAGGTTCAAGCAGAAGGTGGGGCTTCCGCTTGCCACATACTTCTCCGGGACCAAGATCAAGTGGATCCTGGACAACGTCGAGGGCGCACGGGCCAGGGCAGAAGCCGGTGACCTGGTGTTCGGCAACACCGATTCGTGGGTGCTTTGGAACCTGACCGGCGGGGTTGACGGCGGCGTGCACGTCACGGACGTCACCAACGCCTCCCGCACCCTGTTTATGGACCTGGAGACGCTGACCTGGGACGAGGAGATCCTGGCGATCTTCGGTGTCCCGCTCAGCATGATGCCCGCGATCAAGTCCTCCTCCGAGGTGTACGGCACCGTGCACACCTCGCAGCTGCTGCGTGAAGTCCCGGTCTCGGGCATCCTGGGCGACCAGCAGGCGGCCACCTTCGGCCAGGCCGCGTTCCAGGCCGGTGAGGCCAAGAACACCTACGGCACCGGCTGCTTCCTCATCTTCAACACCGGCGAGGAGATCGTCCACTCAAAGAACGGCCTGCTGACCACCGTCGGCTACAAGCTGGGGGACGCCGCACCGCACTATGCGCTCGAAGGCTCCATCGCCGTTACCGGTTCCCTGATCCAGTGGCTGCGGGACAACCTCGGCATGATCAGCAGCGCCCCCGAGGTGGAGACCCTGGCCGCCTCGGTCAAGGACAACGGCGGCGTCTACATCGTCCCCGCGTTCTCAGGCCTTTTTGCCCCGTACTGGCGCTCGGACGCCCGCGGCGCCATCGTGGGCCTGACCCGGTTCGTCAACAGGAACCACATCGCCCGCGCAGCGCTGGAAGCCACGGCATTCCAGACCCGCGAGGTACTGGACGCGGTCAACGCGGACTCCGGCGTTCCGCTCACGGAGCTAAAGGTCGACGGCGGCATGGTCGCCAACGACGCGCTGATGCAGTTCCAGGCCGACATCCTGGGCGTCCCGGTGATCCGTCCCAAAGTCGTGGAAACCACAGCCCTGGGCGCCGCCTACGCAGCCGGCCTCGCCGTCGGATTCTGGAAGGACCTCGGCGAACTGTCCGCCAACTGGTCCGAGGACAAGCGGTGGGAGCCGCAGCTTGAGGCGGCCGAGCAGGACCGCCAGCTGCGCCTGTGGAAGAAAGCCGTCACCAAGTCCATGGACTGGGTGGACGAAGACGTCCGCTAGGCACCCTGGAGCGGACGCAGGACAGTCACAAAGAGGGAGGGCGGCCCGAGGAGTGCCGTCCTCCCTCGTCTTGTGCGGGTCAGGAACCCCCGGGTCACCGACCCTCCGCCAGCACGGTGGCCAGAGTCAGCCGAGTTGGGCCCGCGGCGTCTTGGCATAGACGCTCCTGCTGACGGTGTAACCCCGCTCGTCCTGTTCCAGCGCCTCCGCGTTGACCGCCGCAAACTGCGCGGCGCCCAGTTTCTTCACTTCCACGAGGTCCATGAATTCCTGTTCAGGCCCGCCCACGGCGGTGACTTTCACCAGCCCCGTTCCGGCTGAGTAGAACTTACGCTGGTGTCCCGCTTCCGGCGGTTCCAGCGGGTTGTATTCATCGATCACCAGTACATCGTCATAGCAGCCGGTCGGGACGCAGACGTGCTGGTTTTTCTGGAACACGGACCCGCAGTCAAGGAAGTCGACCTTGGGCGCATAGGCCTGGACGTAGTCCGGCGTGCCGGTCCGGGGCCTGGCCTGCATGGCGATGCCGGCCTGGGCCTTGGCGATCCCGCTGATGAACGTGCTGGGTGCGCCAACAAATTCGCCGTTTTCGAATTCCTCCGGATATTCGCCGAACAGCCACACAGCGCCGTTCCCGGTCTGGGCGAAGAAGGCCAGTTCGGATTCGACCAATTCGCCGTCGGCGTAGTCACGGTCCCACATCACCCGTGTCGTGACGCCGTCGATCACCTTCGTCAGGCCGGTCACCGAGTGGACGACGGTGCGTTCGTGGACGCCATCCTCCGCGGTCACCGTGCCTGTTGTCGTGAACTGCATGCCGGGCTTGAGCGGGAACCACTTGTTGTCGATCCGCGGCGATGCCTGGAAATCCGTTCGGTCAAAATTGATCGCGGACCCGGGCCCGCAGAGTTCCGGGGACGGAGGTGCGGCAGTCGCCGTCCCTGCCGACACCATTGTCAGTGATCCGAAGGCCAGCAGTAACGCGGACCCGTACGCCGTCAAACGAGGTGCTCGAAAAGCCATCTCACGTGCCTTTCATTTTCGTTGGGATCTGCCTAAACCGCTGGCGCGGGTTCCACCGCGTGTGCCTTGTTCCGGCGGCGGTTGCCGCCTTTGGCGAAACGCAGGTACAGGGACGGGACGATGAACAGGTTGACCAATGTTGACGTGACCAGGCCGCCCAGGATCACCACGGCCATGGGATGCTCGATCTCGTGGCCGGGGATGTTCCCCATCACCACCAGCGGCACCAGGGCCAACGCGGTAGCGAGGGTGGTCATGAGGATCGGAGACAGGCGCTCTGCAGCTCCCCGAAGCACCAGCGCAGGTCCGAAGGGCATACCCTCGTACTGCTCAAGGTGCTGGCAGTGGTTGATGAGCAAGATGCCGTTGCGTGCCGCGATGCCCATGAGGGTCAGGAAGCCAACCAGCGAACCGAGGGACAGGATTCCGCCGCTGAGGTGGGCGGCGATCACCCCGCCCACGAGCGCCACAGGCAAGGTCAGGATGGCCAGGGTGGCCAGCCGCCAACTCTTGAATGCAGCCTGCAGGAGAAAATAGACCACCAAGACGGCGCCTATCGAGAACAGCAGCAGCCGTTGGGATGCGGCCTGGCGTTCGGCGTATTCGCCGAGGACAGCAGCGCTGTATCCGACCGGGAATTGTATGGTTTCCATACCGGTCTTCAGCTTTTCCACGACCTTCGCCAGATCGCCTTCCTTGACGTTGGCACTGACGTCGATGCGCCTGGACCCCTCCGAACGCTCAATCACATTGGGTGTGGGTTTGACCGAAATCGTTGCCACATCTGCCATCCGGATTTTTTGTCCGCTTGGCGTATCAATGGGGAGGTTTTCGATGCTCGTGACACTCGTCCGGGCCTCAGGCGGGCTCCAGACCTGGACGTCATACGCCTTGCCGTCCCGATAGATGTCGCCCACCTCTTCGCCTGCAACAAAGGTTGCCGCGGCACGCCGGACATCGCCCGGTTTCAGCCCGTAACGGTTCGCGGCATCCAGGTTCACTTCCACATCGATCTGCGGAATATTGGCCTGGAGGGCAACCTTCGCACCGACAGCCCCTTCGATGCCGCCCAGAATGGTCTTGATCTTGTCGGCCTCCTGGCGGAGTATCGCAAGGTCATCCCCGTACACGCGGACGACGACGGCATAGCCGGTGCCCGTGAGTACCTCACGGATTCGTTCCTTGAGGTACGTCTGCACATCCCGTGTGATTCCGGGGTAACCGTCCACTACCGCCGAGACTGATGCCAGGGTTTCGTCATAATCAACCCCGGGGTCGACGCTGATCCAGTTTTCGCCGAAGTAGACGCCAACCACTTCGTCGGCGTTGAATGCCTGCCCCGTGTGGGACCCGCAATTGTTCACACCGGGAATGCTAATGAGTTCAGCGCAGGCCAACTGGCTGACGCGGACTTCTTCGGCGTTGGACGTGCCGGGCTGCGTGAGCCAGTGCATCAGGAAATCACGCTCCTTGAAAGACGGGAGCAGTGATTGGCCCAGCAGTGGAGCCGCCACGATGCCGATCACGCCGACGGCGGCAAGGGTCAGGTAGCCGGGGACAGGACGCCGGACCAGTGGCCGGAGGGCATTGCCGTACCAGCGCTTCAGAACCCTGACCACTGGCGGATCCCGGTCCTCCAGCTTGGCATTCCGCAGCACGATGTATGCCATGGCGGGAGTGACCGTCAGCGCCACGAGCATGGATGCGATCACCGCGAGGGTGTAGGACGTGGCCAGCGGCCGGAAGAACGCGCCCGTGAGCCCGTCCAGGAAGAAGATCGGAACGGTTGCGGCGACGATGATCAGGGTGGCGTAAACGATAGGTCCGCGGACCTCAAGCGACGCGTTGACCACTACCCTGGCAGTGCTTCCGACCCCGCCGGTTGCCCGGTGGTGCCGGAGGCGCCTGACGATATTTTCGACGTCGATGATGGCGTCGTCCACTACCACGCCGACGGCAATCACCAACCCCGCCAGCACCATGGTATTGATCGTGCCGCCGGTCCAATACAGCACGAGGGCCGCGGCGACCAGTGACAGGGGGATGGCCAGCACGCTGACCAGGGCCGTCCGCCACTGGAAGAGGAAGACGCTCAACACCAGAATTACCAGCAGGCATCCCAGCAGCAGGGCTACGCTCAGGTTGTCCAGGGATTCCTCGATAAACGTCGCCGGCCGGAAAATGGCAGTGTCCACAGCGATTCCGGTCAAGCCGGGTTCGAGTTGCTTCATTGCCTCTTCCACCCCCCGTGTCACTTCGAGGGTGTTGCCCCACGGCAGTTTCTCCACGATCAGCATCAGGCCCGGACCGCCGTTAATGACGGCGTCACCGATCAACTGCTGGTGGTCCTCCACCACATTTGCCACGTCGCCCAGCTTGAGCGGGGGCCGTCCCTCCCGATCCTCCAGTGACACCTTCGCAAGGTCCGCCGGGGTAGTGATCGGCTGTATGTGCCGGACCCCGATTGTCTGGCTCGGCGTGTCCAATGATCCGCCGGTGCCGATCATGGCGCCTGAGGAATACTGGAGCAGGCCGGCGTCCAGAGCGTTGGCGGTGGTACTCATGACGGTTTCAAGGCTGACGTTGTTGGCTGCCAGCTTGGCCGGGTCAGCCTGGACCTGAAGCATCTGGAGGCGTTCGCCCCAGATGGCCACGTTGGCCACGCCGGGAACGCGGAGCAGATGGGCCCTGATGTTCCAGTAGGAGATCATTGACATCTCGATCAGGGACCGGGTGTCGGAGGACAGTCCGATCTTCATGACCCGGCTGGTGGACGAGAGCGGCTGCAGCATAATCGGTGGCGCTGCCCAGGTGGGCAGCGTCGGAATGACGGTAGCCATTCGCTCGGACACCAGTTGCCGTGCGGTCAGCAGGTCCGTGCCGTTCTCGAATTCCATCACAATCGAGGACAGCTGCGGTACGGACTTGGACCGCATGTGGTCGAGGCCGTCGATGCCGTTGAAGGCTTCTTCCATGGGAACCGAAACGAGTTCTTCCACCTCAGCGGCAGTAAGTCCCAGGCAGGCAGTCTGGACCTCCACTTTCGGCGGCGCAAATTCAGGGAACACGTCCACCGAGGCACTGCTCAG
>DATCVX010000004.1:0-10570 GCA_036566705.1 Arthrobacter sp.
GACCAGCCAGGGCCTGCGCATCACTGCGCTCCCCAGAACCCTCAAGCTCCTTTTCCGGTTGGCTCCCCGCCAGATCAATGACGAGATCGCCCTGGCCAAGGTTGAGATCAAGCGCAAGGGCATCCAGCTCGGAGTCGCCGCCGCATTCTTCGCCGTAGCGCTGGTTTTTGTGGCGTTCCTGGTAGTAGGGCTCATCGTTGCCGCCATCATGGGCCTGGCCACCATCATGCCGGCGTGGCTGGCCGCACTGCTGGTCAGCGCCGCGTTCCTGCTGATCGCCGCGGTCGGCGGCCTGGTGGGAGTGCAGAAGTTCAAGAAGGCCATGCCCCTGGTTCCGGAGGAGACCATCCGGGGGATCAGGCACGACCTCGGCATCCTCAAGGAAGGCTCCGACTTCAACCCGGCGATCCTCGATCCGTCCAGCCCCGAAGCGAAGGCCGCCAAGGCCGCCAAGGCAGAAGCTGCTGCGAAGGCCAAGGCAGAAAAGGAAGCCAAAGCCGAGGCGCACGAGAAGGAATTCCCGCACGCGTCCGAGCCAGAGCTGCACCGCCGCCTCGATCAGCGCCGGCGCCACCTCACGGAGGTCCGCGACGAACTGGACACCGAACTCGACATCAAGCCCCAGGCCCGGTTCCTTGCAGGTGCCGCACAGGAGAAGCTTAGGGAGGGCCAGGCCCTGCTGAACCACGGCCGGGAGGTCGCGGCGCAGAAGATTTCCGGCTTGTCAGGGGAACCGGGCGGGGCGGCCCTTCGTTGGAAGCACTTGGCCGCTTTTGCTGGCGCTGCGGCCGTTTTTGTGGTGCTGCTGCGCAAGCTGCTGAAGAACCCGTAGCTCCACACGCCATGCTGCACACCATGCTTTGAAGAAAGGGGGACGGGATGAAGTTCATTGGTGCTGGCTCCCGTCCGGGCCGCCCCCAGGTTGACCACGACCTTGTCTTCACAGTCCCCAACGCCCTCACCGTCCTGCGGTTTATGGGCGTCCCGCTCTTCATCTGGCTGGTCCTTGCACAAAAGGAGTACGGCTGGGCCGTCCTGGTACTGGCCGTCATGGCCGGCACCGACTGGGTGGACGGCTACGTGGCGCGCCGGTTCGACCAGGCGTCCAGGCTGGGCCGGGTGATGGACCCGATCGCCGACAGGCTGGCGCTGATCGCGGTCGCGGTCACCCTGGTGATCGCCGGCGTGGTGCACTGGCTCTACCTCGCCGCACTGGTCATTCCCGACGCCGTCCTGCTCGTCCTGACGCTGTCCTACTTCGGCGGCCACCCGGACCTTCCGGTGAGCCGGATCGGCAAAATCCGCACCGGACTGCTGCTCCTCGGCACGCCCATGCTGGTGTTGTCCCGGCTGGATGTCCCACTGGCCGAAGCCCTGCATTTTGCGGCCTGGGTGGTGCTGGGCCTCGGCCTCGCGGGGCACTGGATTGCCGCCTATAACTACTTCTGGGCCATCCTGCGAAAGGGCAGAATGCAGCCACCTCACGACGGCGGCACCGCCTGATGGTGTGGGTGGCGGTTCTGCTCGCGGTGCTCGGAGCATTTTTCCTGGCCATCGGTGCCCAGAAGCAGGGCAGCGCCGTTAAGGCCGATACCGGCGGCCTGGCCCTCAGTTCCAACGGCTTCCTCAGGCTGTTGCGCAACCCGCGCTGGGTGCTCGGACTGCTCCTGCTCGGCGTAGGCATGGGCATGAACGCCGTCGCCCTGGTATCCGCTCCGTTGACCGTGGTGCAGCCGATCGGCGCAATTGCGCTGGTGATTACTACCGTGGTCAATGCCCGGGACCAGGACCTCACCATCAACAGGGCAACCTGGGTGGCGATCGCGGCGTGCGTCAGCGGGTCGGCCCTGTTTGTCCTCCTCGCCGTCAACGTGACCCAGGAGAACCACCACGTGAGCCACGACGATGAGCTCACGATTGTGCTGCTGCTGGCACTCGCTGTCGGTATTTTCGGCACTTTGGCGGCCATGTTCCGGCACCGGATGAGCGCTTTCGTGTACATCCTGGGTGCCGGCGTCCTGTTCGGCTTCGTGGCCGTCCTGACGAGGATCATCGGCAAGCACCTGCTGGATCCCAACGGGCTGGTCCTGCTCAACGTGCAGTGGTACTCCGTGGTGGCCATCGCCGCTGCCGGCGGGTTGGGCTCCTGGTTTGTCCAGAACGCCTACTCCGGCGGACCACCGGACCTGGTCATCGCCGGCCTCACCGTCATCGACCCGATCGTGGGAATCGCCATCGGCATCGTCATTCTGGGCGAACTCCGCCCGGACGTCCACGCCGTGATGGCAATAGCCATGGGTACGGCTGCTTCCCTTGCTATCGTTGGGGTGATCGCCCTGTCCAGGCACCACCCCGAGGTCACCAAGCGCAAAAAGGATGCGCGGAAGGCCGCGGGCCGGGCGTCCCACTAGCCGATTTTCACTAAGAGGCCCGGCACTACCGTGCCAGCGGCCAAGCGGTGCTGTCAGCCTCAGCTGCCGGCACTGAGACCATCAGGAGCTCTCCACGTGACAACGCCCGCCGACCAGCCTCCCCTGACTGTCCTGATCGCCGCCGACACATATCCGCCCCACATCAACGGTGCCGCCACGTTCGGTTACCGGCTCGCCAAGGGAATGACCGGGCGCGGCCACGACGTACACGTCCTGGCTTGCCGGGCAGACAACGGAAAGAGCTTCACCGAGTTCCGGTCCGAGGCCACTGTGCACCGGCTCCGCTCGCACGGGGTCTTTACGCACGAATACTTCCGGATCTGCTTTCCCTGGGAGATCAAGAAGGAGATCAGCCTCCTGTTCGACCGGATCAAGCCCGACGTCGTGCACATCCAGAGCCACTACATGATTGGCGAACACGTCCTGTACGAGGCCGTGAAGCGCGGCGTCAGGGTTGTGGCCACCAACCACTTCATGCCCGAAAACCTCAACCCCTTCCTGCCGTTCCCGCAGTGGTTCAAGGACATCATCGGCAAGATCTCCTGGAAGGACATGGGCAAGGTCATGGGCCAGGCCGACGTCGTCACAACCCCCACGCCGCTGGCCGCCAAGGCGATGCACCAGCATGCCTTCCTCCGCAAGGTGCTGCCGCTTTCCAACGGCATCGATGCCTCGGCCTATGAGCTGCAGCCCGGGGAAGCCATCGAACGCCACCCGCACCCCACGCTGCTGTTCGTGGGACGGCTGGCCGAGGAGAAGCACGTGGACGTGCTGATTGATGCTGTGTCCAAGACGCCGGCAGAACTGAACGTCCACCTTGAAATTGTTGGCGGCGGCGAGGTGCGCGCAGCCCTGGAGGCGCAGGTACAACGGCTGGGCCTGGGGAACCGGGTGAAGTTCCTGGGCCTGGCCAGCGACGAAGACCTCCGTGAGGCGTACATCAAGGCTGACCTGTTCTGCATGCCCGGCACCGCCGAACTGCAGTCACTGGTCACCCTGGAAGCCATGTCGGCGTCCACCCCCGTGCTGCTTGCCGATGCCATGGCCTTGCCGCACCTGGTGCGGGATGGCGAGAACGGGTACCTTTTCACCCCGAACGACAGCAACGACCTTGCGGCCAAAATCGCCCGCGTCCTCCAGCTTCCGGCAGAGGAGCTGGCTGAAATGGGCCGGGCCAGCCGCCGGATGGTGGAGCCGCACAGCATGCAGGGGACACTGCAGACGTTCGAGGACCTCTACCGCGGAGCAGGCTTCGACGACAAGGTGGTCTGAAGGCATTCCGTGGTTTGCTAGAGTGTTTTTGCCCCGCTGGATCCGAAGTTCCCCTGGACGAGGATCCGCAGGGCGCACGGGGCTATAGCTCAGCTGGTTAGAGCGCGGGACTCATAATCCTAAGGTCCTCGGTTCAAGTCCGAGTAGCCCTACACAACAGAAACGTCATTACCGTCAAAGAACCGTGGCCCGCACCAGGCCGCGGTTTCTTTGCTTAACACGCAGGATGCGGTATGTTACTGACGAGTAACTTAGTGGGTTCGATGGGACATCCATCCCTCGGGCCCTTCCGCCAGCACTGATCCCCTGCGAGGAAACCATGTCCAGGAAATCCATTGACATCAACGACCTTCCCTACGCCGACGGTGACTTTTTCGCTTTTGAGCAGCTGCTCACCGGGAAGGAGCAGGACAGGCTCGCGGAGGTCCGCGAGTTCCTGGCCCGCGAAGTCCGCCCGATCGCCGTGGACTGCTGGAACCGCGGCGAATTTCCGATGGACCTCATCCCCAGGCTGGCTGAGATCGACCTGGTCAGCCCGGTCAGGCGCCAGGGGCACTCAAACCTCTTCGCCGGCCTGATGCACGCCGAAGTTACACGCGCAGACACTTCAATCTCGACTTTCATGGGTGTCCATGACGGCCTCTTCACCGGATCCATTGAGGCGCTGGCCTCGCAGGAACAGCAGGACGCCTGGCTTCCGGACATCTACTCGCTGAAGAAGATCGGCGCGTTCGGGCTGACCGAGCCGCTGGGCGGCTCGGATGTGGCCGGGGGAACCCGTACCACTGCCCGGCGCGAAGGGGATTCCTGGATCCTCAACGGCGCCAAGCGGTGGATCGGCAATGCCACCTTTTCGGACTGGGTGGTCGTCTACGCGCGGGACCTCGCGGACAACCAGGTCAAGGGCTTCCTGGTGGACACCAGGCTCGCCGGGTTCAGCGCCACCAAGATCGAAAACAAAATCTCCCTGCGCACCGTCCAGAACGCCGACATCAACCTGGACAACGTGGTGGTGCCGGACTTCTTCAAGCTCGCCAACGCCAACAGCTTCCGTGACACCAACAAGGTCCTCAAGGTCACACGCCTCGGGGTTGCCTGGCAGGCCGTGGGCCAGCAGCTGGCGGCCTTCGACGTGGCCCGCCGCTACGCCGTGGAACGCCACCAGTTCGGCCGTCCGCTGGCGTCCTTCCAGCTGGTCCAGAGCCAGCTGGTACAGATCCTGGGGAATGCCGTCAGCTCCATGGGCATGATGGTCCGGCTCTCCCAGCTTGAGGACGCCGGCCAGGCGAAGGACGAGCAGTCCGCCCTGGCCAAGGCCTTCACGACGGCACGGATGCGCGAAAGCGTGGCCATCGGGCGCAGCCTCCTGGGCGGCAACGGAATCGTCACCGACTTCGAGATGGCCAAGATTTTCGCAGATGCGGAGGCCATCTATTCCTACGAAGGCACGCATGAGGTCAACACCCTGGTGACGGGCCGCGCCATCACGGGCATTTCCGCGATCGTTTAGCCTGCGCGACGGTCCTGTCCCGGATCTGGCTAGCCCCGGGACAGGGGGAGCAGGATGGACGGCCGGAGGTCCATCACAAACTCGAGCGGATTCAGATACTCCTCGCCGCGCCGGACGCCCCAGTGGACGCACGGACGGGCGCCGCAGTGGCCCGGCAATAGCGTTCCGATCGCCTCACCTTTAGCCACTGAGGCCCCGGCTGCCAAGGAGCTTTCCACCGGTTCGAAACTGCTGCGCAGCCCGTTTCCGTGATCAATGGTGATTACCGGCCGGTCAACCACCACGCCCACGAAGCTGACGGTCCCGGACTGCGGCGAGGTGACCGGAACGCCGTCGTGCGTTGCCCCAAGGTCCACGCCGCGGTGTCCGCTCATCCAGGGCTTGTCCGGGGGATCAAATGCACGCAGTACGCCGGGCCTGGGCGCAAGAGGCCACTCCCATGACGGCTGGGACGGAGCCGGTTCGGCAGATGCCGAAACAGCCGTGAGTTGGGCTCCCGGGATCGATGCCGGGACGGCGGACAGTACCTCACCGGCCGGAGTGACGGACGCCGGAAGCAGCAGGACCGCGGCGAGCAACGCTGGAGCTTTCATCTGCCCAGCATCCCGCTGCCATTCACACTGCGGGAAGGGCCGTTATTGCTATGTGGACAACGGACTGTGGCCCCCTTCCGGGTGTCCGCCGGGAGGGGGTGCCTGTAGTACACTTGATGGAGCAGTTTGCTGCGCCCTCAACGTTTGTCGTGTCAGCGGTTAAATCCGCCGATGCGCCATGCGTCAGCACGTCTCATTCAGAGGTGCGGGGGAGCAGCAGCTGACTACGCGCATCCAGCCCACCTCATCTGTTGCCCCCGGCTTCGTGTGAGGAGGATTGTGCCTCCCGCGGTCAGGACCCCAGGGCCCTGATGGGAAGTGCAATGGATGCCAGGAGCACGGCCCGCCTTGGGCCACGCTAAATAACCGTCAACTATTGGCAGGGTAAGAGGGCCTCAGGGCCTTCTCATGAATGACCTGCCGGAAGGAGCGCCGGCATGCCCGTCGTAACTATGCGCCAGCTGCTTGACAGCGGCGTCCACTTTGGACACCAGACCCGCCGTTGGAACCCGAAGATGAAGCGATTCATCTTCACGGAACGCAATGGCATCTACATCATTGACCTCCAGCAGTCGCTGTCCTACATCGACCGCGCCTACGAGTTCGTCAAGGCCACCGTTGCCCACGGCGGCACCGTGCTCTTCGTCGGCACCAAGAAGCAGGCCCAGGAAGCAATTGCTGAGCAGGCTACCCGCGTTGGCCAGCCCTACGTGAACCAGCGCTGGCTCGGCGGTATGCTGACCAACTTCCAGACCGTTTCCAAGCGCATCCAGCGCATGAAGGAACTGGAAGAAATCGACTTCGATGACGTCGCCGGTTCTGCATACACCAAGAAGGAACTGCTGCTCCTTCGCCGCGAACTCACCAAGCTTGAGACCAACCTCGGCGGTATCCGCAACCTGACCAAGGCACCCTCCGTGCTCTGGATCGTGGACACCAAGAAGGAACACCTTGCTGTTGACGAAGCCAAGAAGCTGAACATCCCGGTTGTTGCCATCCTGGACACCAACTGCGATCCGGACGAGGTCGACTTCCCGATCCCGGGCAACGACGACGCCATCCGCTCCGTGAACCTGCTGACCCGCGTTGTCGCCGACGCCGTTGCTGAGGGCCTGATCGCCCGTAACCAGCGCGCCACGGGCACCACGGAAGCACCGGAAGAGCCGCTGGCTGAGTGGGAGCGCGAGCTCCTCGAAGGCAGCAAGGCTGAAGAGGCTGCTGCTCCGGCCGCCGCCGAAGCTCCGGCCGCTGAAGCTGCTGCACCGGCTGCCGAGGAAGCTCCGGCCGCTGCCGAGGCTCCCGCCGCAGACGCCGACAAGTAACACAAGTAAATCCGGAATACCGGCGCTGCCAGCAGCACCGGAACTGCTGACAGGACGGCGGCTCACTACGTGGGCTGCTGTCCTGTCGGTCCGTACACCACATACATTTTCTAGACAGAGGGGTTCACATGGCGAACTACACTGCCGCTGATATCAAGGCTCTGCGTGAGCGCACCGGCGCCGGCATGATGGATGTCAAGAAGGCTCTTGACGAAGCCAACGGTGACGCCGAGAAGGCCATCGAAATCATCCGCATCAAGGGCCTCAAGGGCGCGACCAAGCGTGAAGGCCGCTCCACCGCCGAAGGCCTGGTGGCCGCAAAGGTCACCAACGGCGTCGGCGTGATGATCGAGGTCAACTGCGAGACCGACTTCGTTGCCAAGGCTGACAAGTTCATCCAGCTCGCCGACAAGGTCCTGGCCGTGGCTGTGGAGTCCGGCGCAGCCGACCTCGACACCCTCCTCGCCACCGACGTTGACGGCAAGCCGCTCTCCGAGGTTGTCGTCGAAGAAGGCGCAGTCCTGGGCGAAAAGGTTGTTGTCCGCCGCATCTCCCGCATCGAGGGTGCAACGGTTGACGCTTACCTGCACAAGACCTCCAAGGACCTCCCGGCCCAGGTCGGCGTGCTGTTCGCTGTCGACGGTGAAGGCGAAGCCGCCACCACCGCCGCGCACGACGTTGCCGTCCACGTTGCCGCCATGGCCCCGAACTACCTGACCCGCGAGGACGTTCCGTCCGAGCTGGTTGAGTCCGAGCGCCGCATTGCCGAAGAGACCGCCAAGGCTGAAGGCAAGCCGGAAGCTGCCCTCACCAAGATCGTCGAAGGCCGCGTGACGGGCTTCTACAAGGGCGAGGTCCTCGTTGACCAGTCATTCGCCAAGGACGCCAAGAAGTCCGTGGCGCAGGTCCTCGAAGAGGCCGGCGTCAAGGCTACTGCCTTTACGCGTTTCCGCGTCGGCTCCTAGTCGCACCTGCAAAGGGGTGGCCACTTCGGTGGCCGCCCCTTTTGCATGCGCCGGGCCAGCCGTCGATGAGACCTTTGGCCGCCCGGCACGATAACCTTTTTCAGAGTTCACGAACGGGAAGGCACCCATGGAAGCCGTCAAATCGTCCAACCAGTCGGAGAAGAGCAGGCGCCGGGTTCTCCTGAAGCTTTCAGGTGAGGTCTTCGGCGGCGGAAAGCTTGGCGTTGATCCCGAAACCGTCCGCGACGTCGCAAAGCAGATCGCGGCGGCGGTCCCGGAAGTGGAAGTGGCCATCGTCGTCGGCGGCGGCAATTTCTTCCGTGGCGCCGAACTGTCCCAAAGCGGCATGGACCGCTCACGTGCGGATTACATGGGCATGCTCGGCACTGTCATGAACTGCCTGGCCCTGCAGGACTTCCTGGAGCAGGCTGGCGTTGAAACGCGGGTCCAGAGCGCCATCACCATGGGCCAGGTGGCAGAGGCCTACATCCCCCGCCGCGCCATCAGGCACATGGAAAAGGGCCGCGTGGTCATTTTCGGCGCCGGCGCCGGCCTCCCGTACTTCTCCACCGACACTGTGGCCGCACAGCGGGCCCTGGAAGTGCACGCGGACGTTGTGCTGATGGCCAAGAGCGGCGTGGATGCGGTGTACACCGCCGATCCCAAGAAGGACCCCGCAGCCGAACGCCTGGAGACCCTGAGCTATGACGACGCCCTGCGCCGCGACATCCGCGTCATGGACCAGACGGCCATGACCATGTGCAAAGACAACAACCTCTCCATGGTGGTCTTCGGAATGGAAGGCGAGGGCAACGTCACCCGCGCGATCCTTGGCGAAAAGCTGGGCACCCTGGTGACCGCCTAGCAGCGGCTAGGATGTTTTCAGGACAGATCCATCCCCGCTGGCGGGACCAGCGATGGAACCAGCAACACTGAACCAAAATTGTGCAGGAAACCGGCCTCCGGACTGCACTGATTTCTGAGGAGAGACCGTGATCGAAGAAACCTTGCTCGAAGCCGAAGAGAAAATGGACAAGGCAGTAGAGGTAGCCAAGGATGACTTCGCCTCGATCCGCACGGGCCGGGCAAACCCGGGCCTCTACAACAAGGTCCTGGTGGACTACTACGGCTCACCCACCCCGCTGCAGCAGCTCGCCTCCTTCGCGATCCCGGACGCGCGGACCATCCTCATCACCCCGTTCGACAAAACCGCCCTTCGCGACATCGAACGCGCCCTCAGTGACTCCGAGGTGGGCGCCAACCCGTCCAACGACGGAAACGTCATCCGGATCACCATCCCGGACCTGACCCAGGAACGCCGCAAGGAATACGTCAAGATCGTCAAGACCAAGGGCGAGGACGCCAAGGTGTCCATCCGCAACATCCGCCGCAAGGCTAAGGAAACCCTGGACAAGCTGGTCAAGGAAGGCGAAGCCGGTGAGGATGAAGGCACCCGTGCAGAGAAGGAACTCGACGCCCTGACCAAGGCCCACGTGGACGGCATCGATGAGCTGCTCAAGCGCAAGGAAGCAGAGCTGCTCGAAGTCTGATGAGCCAGGCAGAGCAGGCTCCCGCACAACGGGCGCGCATGAAGGGCAGGCAGCCCCGGGCCAACCCCACGCCGAAAGCCGGGCGGAACCTGCCCGCGGCCACCGCCGTGGGGCTGGCCATGCTGTTCGCCGTCCTCGGCGGCCTGCTCTTCCTCCCGCTGGCGTTCGTGGCGATCACCACCACCTTCGCCATCTTCGGAGTCTGGGAGATCTTCCGGGCCCTCGAAGCCAACGGCACCAGGCTGCCGATTGTCCCGGTCATGACCGGGACCGTGGCCATGCCCTTCGTGGCCTATTTCGGCGGACTGGAAAGCCTGCTCTTTGCGATGCTGCTGAGCTGTGTTGCCGTGCTGCTGTGGCGGTCGATTGAAAGTGCGGCGGGCTCGGCCAACAGCATCTTCGCCGGAGTGTTCACCCTTGGCTGGGTGCCGTTCTTCATCAGCTTCGCGGCGCTGCCGCTGCACGCCTCCGGGGGCGTCACGCCGCTGGGGCTCTGGCCCGGCGGTACGGTGCCGCAGGGCGCCTGGCAGGTGGCCGTTATGCTCCTGCTGGTGGTATCCAACGACACCTTTGGATACCTGGTGGGGGCATCGTTGGGCAAACATCCCATGGCTCCGAAGATCAGCCCCAAGAAGTCCTGGGAGGGGTTCGGCGGTTCCATCGCGGGCGCCATGCTGATCGGCGTCCTGGCCAGCATTTTCCTGCTGGACAAACCGTGGTGGGTCGGGATGGTCCTGGCAGTGGGCGTAGTGGCCGCTTCGACGGCGGGCGACCTCGCCGAATCAATGGTCAAGCGTGAACTCGGCATCAAGGACATGAGCAGCATCCTGCCTGGCCATGGCGGGGTCATGGACCGGCTCGATTCCATAGTTTTCGCCTGTCCCGCAGCCTTCGTCATGTACGTTTTGGTTGCAGGCGCCTGACCG
>DATCVX010000005.1:0-5995 GCA_036566705.1 Arthrobacter sp.
CGAATACCTCGTGCTGGAGTACGCCCCGTCGAAACGCGGCGCCCCGGGGGACCGGCTGTTCGTCCCCACCGACCAGCTGGACCAGGTGACCCGCTACGTCGGCGGAGACACCCCCGTCCTGAGCAAGATGGGCGGCTCGGACTGGGCCAGCACCAAATCCAAGGCACGCAAGGCAGTCAAGGAGATCGCCGGCGAGCTGATCCGGCTGTACTCCGCGCGGATGGCCTCCCGCGGCCACGCCTTCGGCCCGGACACTCCGTGGCAGCGGGAACTGGAGGAAGCCTTCCCGTACGTGGAGACTCCGGACCAGCTGACCACCATCAACGAGGTCAAGGCCGACATGGAGCGGGAGATCCCCATGGACCGCCTGGTGTCCGGCGACGTGGGCTACGGCAAGACTGAGATCGCCGTGCGCGCGGCGTTCAAAGCAGTCCAGGACGGCAAGCAGGTGGCGGTACTGGTGCCCACCACCCTGCTCGCCCAGCAGCACTACGAGACCTTCACCGAGCGCTTCTCCGGTTTCCCCCTGCGGGTCAAAGCCCTGTCACGGTTCCAGGGGGCCAAGGAGTCCAAGGAAACCGTGGAAGGCGTCAAGAGCGGCTCCGTAGACGTTGTCATCGGCACCCACCGGCTTCTGTCCAAGGACTTCGCGTTCAAGGACCTTGGCCTGGTGATCGTTGACGAGGAACAGCGCTTCGGTGTGGAGCACAAGGAAGCGCTGAAGAAAATGCGCACCAACGTGGACGTCCTGGCCATGAGCGCCACCCCGATCCCGAGGACCCTGGAGATGTCGCTGACCGGGATCCGGGAGACCTCCACGCTGGCCACGCCGCCGGAGGAACGCCACCCGGTGCTCACCTACGTGGGCCCGTACACGGACAAGCAGACCTCGGCGGCCATCCGCCGTGAGCTGATGCGCGAGGGACAGGTGTTCCTGGTGCACAACCGGGTGTCCACCATCGAGCGGACGGCCGCGAAGGTCCGGGAACTTGTGCCGGAGGCGCGGGTCGAGGTGGCGCACGGGCAGATGTCCGAAAGCCGGCTGGAGCAGATCATTGTGGACTTCTGGGAGAAGCGGTTCGACGTGCTGGTGTGCACCACCATCATCGAAACCGGCCTGGACATCTCCAACGCGAACACCCTGATTGTGGACGGCGCCGACAAGTACGGCCTCTCCCAGCTGCACCAGCTCCGTGGCCGGGTGGGCCGCGGCCGTGAACGCGCGTACGCCTACTTCCTGTACCCGTCCGAGAAGCCCCTGGGCGAAGTGGCGCTGGAGCGGCTTAAAGCCGTGGCCACGCACAACGAGCTCGGTGCCGGAATGCAGCTGGCCATGAAGGACCTCGAAATCCGCGGCGCGGGCAACCTGCTGGGCGGCGAGCAGTCGGGCCACATCCAGGGCGTGGGCTTCGACCTGTACATCCGCCTCGTGGGCGAGGCGGTGGCCGATTACCGGGGCGATGCCGAGGAAAAGGCCGCCGAGATGAAGATCGAGCTGCCGGTGAACGCCCACCTGCCGCACGACTATGTGCCGGGGGAGCGGCTGCGCCTGGAGGCCTACCGCAAACTGGCATCCGCCATTACCAACGAAGCCATCGAAGAAGTCCATGCCGAGCTCGTGGACCGTTACGGGGAGCCTCCGCTGCCGGTCCAGAACCTGATCGCCGTGGCCCGCTTCCGGGTGGGCGCCCGCGAGGCCGGCCTGTCCGACGTTGCCCTGCAGGGAAACTTCATCAAGTTCTCGCCGGCGCAGCTGCCGGAGTCCAAGGTGATGCGCCTGGCCAGGATGTACCCCGGATCGCAGCCCAAGCCTGCCTTGGACGCTGTCCTCATTCCGAAGCCGAAGACCGCCAGGATCGGCGGCCGGGACCTGCAGGACGCCGAAATCCTGGAATGGGCCAACGGCGTTATCCGGAACATTTTCTCCGACGCCCCGCTGGCGGTGGGATAAGCCTTGATGGGAGGACATCACGCCGCGTCTGGAGCCGCGGCGTGGGTGGCTATTGCCTCGACCGGGCCGTACACGCTGGGCTGGTATCCGCTGGACGCCACCGGCATCCTGATCGGCGGCATGGCGACGGCGGGAACAGCGCTGGTGTGCGACTGGGACCACCGGCACAGCACGGTGGCCAACTCCCTGCCGCCGCTGTCCAACGTGATTGCCGTGGGCATTGAGAATGCCAGCGGCGGCCACCGGCAGGGCACGCACTCGGTGCTTGGCGCGGCCTTCTTTGTGCTTCTGGCCATGGTGGCCGGGCAGTTCCAGCTGCAGACGGACTGGGGGCTGCTGTCCGTGGGCGCCGGCCTGCTGTGCATGTTCATGATCAACATCGCGGCCAAGGCGCTGAAGCTGTTCCCCAAGTCCGGCTTCATCAGCAACTGGGTGTTCGCCCTGACCATGGCCGGACTGGTCACCTGGTTCGCGCCGGAGCAGTGGACCTGGCTGCCTGTGTCGATGCTGACCGGGGTTGTGGTCCACATCGTGGGCGACATGATCACCACCGGAGGCGTCCCGCTGCTGTGGCCGGTCGTCATCAAACCGCCCAGGTTCCTGCGGAAGCTGCCTGTGATCAACGATGTCTGGAAAGCCAACGGAGCCTTTTCCCTGCCCTTGCTGGGCCGTGCCGGTTCCCGGCGGGAGTGGCTGGTGCTCATCCCGGTGAGCGCGTACGCCATGGTGGGCATGTGCGTGGCGGCCTGGGCTTTGGCGAAGTCGCACTTCCCGGCCGCCGTGTCACTGGGAACGGGCCTTTTCAGCCGGCTCTTCGGCGCGGCCTGACCCCGTTCCGCTTAAATGGCTGGGGCCCCGGACAAATCCGGGGCCCCAGCTTTTCCGCCTTTGCGGGTGCTTAGTGCTCGCCGGCAGAATCGGAACGGCCGGTGATGGTCTGCGGGATCCAGAACGCCAGGGCAAAGAGGCCCAGGCAGACGGCCATCGGCCAAGGGTTGCCGAGCGTCAGGAACGACAGCGAGTAGATGGCGCCAAGGAAGAGGGCCATCATGACAGCAAACAGGACGATGCTGGTGACGAGGCTGTTCTCGTTTTCCGGGGTCTGGACAGTGGTGACGCCGGACGCTGTGGTCTTGCTGGACATTCTTTCCTCCTTGGCCCCGCGGGGCTCAAAATTGTGGCGGCTTCCGGACCCGGATCAGTAGCCGGATGAACCCTGTTCACCCTTGACGATCGCAATCCCGGAGCTGGCACCAATACGTGTTGCACCTGCAGCAATCATAGCCTGCGCGTCGGCCAGGGACCGTACACCGCCGGATGCCTTGACGCCCAGATCCGGGCCTACGGTCCGGCGCATCAGTGCGATGTCCTCCGCCGTGGCGCCGCCGCCGTTGAAGCCGGTGGAGGTCTTGACGAAGTCTGCGCCGGCCTCCACGGCCGCCTCGCAGGCGAGGACTTTCTGGGCGTCGTCGAGGAGGGCCGTCTCGATGATGACCTTCAGGATGGCATCGCTGGCATGCACCGCTTCGGCGACGGCCGTGATGTCCTCAACGAGGGCGCCTTTGTCGCCGGCCCGGGCTGCGGCGATGTTGATGACCATGTCGACCTCGTCGGCACCGTCCAGGACCGCTCCTCTGGCCTCGAATGTCTTGACGTCAGTGGGGGTGGCTCCCAGCGGGAAACCGACCACCGAGCAGGTCAGGACGCCGGATCCCTTGAGTGCTTTCTTGACCGTCTTTACCCAGACGGGGTTGACGCAGACGGATTTGAACCGGTACTCGGCGGCTTCGGCGCAGACCTTGAGGATCTCCGCCTCGCTGGCATCGGGCTTAAGCAGGGTGTGGTCAATGAAGGAAGCGATGTTGCCCGGGGCCTGCTGCGTGCCGGTGGACGGCTGCGCGGCGGGAGTGGCTTCGTTGCTCATCATGATGGTCCTTTCCGGGGGCCTCGTGGGCCGCAAATGCCACGGTGTGGCTCTTCAGGTGACCATCTTGCCACAGGGGTCAGGCGGCCACCGGAACGCGTTGTTCCGTCGCCACGGCCGTCATGAGCTGCGTGGCGCAGGCGCCGGCGGCGGACGCGGCAGCAACCAGCAGGCCCAGCCGGACGCCGTCGAACGCTGCGGCGTCACCGATGGCCCAGACCCCCGGGACCGACGTGCGGTAGTCCTTGGTGATGGCGATCCCGCCGTTGGGGGCGGTGGCGAGTCCGGCGCTGGCGGCGAGGCCGTCACGCGAGACCCTTTCCTCCGCCAGGACCACCAGGTCACCGTTCATGCTGCTGCCGTCCTCGAAGACGATCCCGGCCGCGGCCAGCCCGGCGCCGGCGATGGAGTGCACCACTGCGGTGGGCCGGACCGTGGTGCGGATGGGCCTGACTCCGCGGGCGCGCAACACTGCCTCAGCCTGTCCGGCGGCGGCTCCGGTTCCCACCAGGATCCCCAGCGGCCGCCTGCCCAATGACCGCGTCACTTCCTTGACGGCGTCGCCGATCCGGGCGGCATCATCGATGGTTGAGTAGCTCAGGCAGCGGCCGGCGCCCGCCACGGGGGACGCGGCGGGCGCTGAGCCGGTGGCGATGACCAGTTCGTCGTAGCTGAATTCCATGCCATCCGCCGTGGTGACAGTGCGGCTGTCCGCGTCGATAAAGCTGGCGGGCTGGCCGAAGCGGACCGATACCCGGGGCAGTTCTGCCAGTTCGAGGAGTTCCGCCGGGGCGTCGTCCCGGTTGCTGAGCACTGTGATGGTTCCGCGGAACCTGGCGCCGTCCAGCTGGCGGACCAGTGCCTGCGCGGCCGGCCCGGCACCGGCGATGACGATGCGCGGTGCCGGAGTGGATGAGGTGGACGGTGCCGGAGCGGACATGTGCTGGCCCTTTCGCTGGCGGCCGCAGGAGCGGCCGGGAATTCGTGATGAATCCCAGCGTAGGCGGACGGCTTTTCCGGCGTGTTTCCCCGCTGTTGCTGGGAAAACGCCCTTTGTTCGCCAACGTTTACCGGCCGGTAACAGAACCCGTGACGCACCTCTCACTATGGTCCGCAATGACACAAACGGGCAGGAACCCGCGCCCTTAGACGCGGATCCGGTAGCCCCTCTTGACCACGGTTTCCACCAGGCGGCCGTCCGGCAGCGAGGAGCGCAGCCGGCTGACAGTCATGTCCAGGGCGTGGACCGAACCCCTCAGCTCAAGAAGTTCGGACAGCGATTCGCGGGACAGCACCGCCCCGCCGGCACCCAGCAGGGCGCGGAGCAGAAGCAGCGGCGCCGGGGCCAGTTCAACCTGTTGCCCGTCGATCCGCAGGCTGCGGCCGCGCAGCTCGATGTTGCCCGACCTCGTGTCCAGGCGGCGCACGTGGTTAAGGGCAAGGTGCTCGCACACCAGCCTGATGAGGGCACCCATCCGGAACCGCTCCGGGATGAGCGGCGTGATCCCGGCGTCGAGCAGGGGCTGCGCAGTGACCGGGCCAACCACAGCCGTGGTGACGTTGGTTTTCAGGCTTTCGATCAGCTGCTTGTAGACACCCATTTCGTGGGCGGTGCTCCACATCGCGTCCACTGCGGGTGCACTGGTGAAGGTCAGGACGTCCAGGTTTCCGCTGCACGCAGCCTCGATGAGCCGGGGGAGTTTGTCCTCGCCGTCGGGTTTGACCCAGCGGTAGGGTGTCACCGTCAGGACGGTGGCGCCGGACATACGAAGCCGCTCGAGCTGCCGGACATCCGTGTAGCCGTGCAGCTGGACGGCGACGGTCTTGCCGCGGACGCCTTCGGCCAGCAGCATGTCCACCAGCGTCGCTGTGGTTTCGTCGCTGCTGATTCCGACGTCGGCCAGCCCGGCTGCGCGGACGGCGCCGCGGGCCTTGGGCCCCCGGACGAACATGCGGCAGGCTGCCAGGGTTTCCAGCAAGGCCTCGCCGATGCCGAACGAGTCGGCAGCCTCGCACCAGCGGCGCATGCCGTAGGCGGTGGTGGCGATGCAGAGGTCCGGGCGTGCGGCGATGATGGCCTTGGTGTCCTCAATGAGGCGGATGTCCTCCTGCACCGGGGC
>DATCVX010000006.1:0-4937 GCA_036566705.1 Arthrobacter sp.
ACTGCTCGCCGAAGAACTTTCGCCCGCCACGATCGAGGCCCTGGGCCCGGACTTCGAGATCCGCCAGACGGATGGCGCCGACCGGTCCCAGCTGCTTTCGGCCATCGCGGACGTGGACGCCATCCTGGTCCGCTCCGCCACCCAGGTGGACGCCGAAGCCATCGCCGCCGCGAAGAACCTTAAGGTCATCGCCCGTGCAGGCGTGGGCCTGGACAACGTTGACATCAAGGCCGCTACGCAGGCAGGCGTGATGGTGGTCAACGCGCCCACCTCGAACATCGTCTCCGCCGCAGAACTCACGGTGGGCCACATCCTCAGCCTGGCGCGGCACATCCCGCAGGCAAGCTCCGCCCTCAAAAACGGTGAATGGAAGCGCTCCAAGTACACGGGCATTGAACTGTTCGAAAAGAAAATCGGCATCATCGGCCTCGGCCGTATCGGTGCATTGGTCGCCGCCCGCCTGCAGGGCTTCGACACCGAGATCCTCGCCTACGACCCCTACATCACGTCGGCCCGTGCCGCGCAGCTGGGCGTCAGGCTGGTCAGCCTGGACGAACTGCTGAGCCAGTCCGACTTTGTCACCATCCACATGCCGAAGACGCCGGAGACGGTCGGCATGCTCGGCGCAGACGCCTTCACCAAGATGAAGTCCACCGCCTACGTTATTAACGTTGCCCGCGGCGGCCTGGTGGATGAAGAGGCCCTCTACGCAGCCCTGCAGGACCGCCAGATCGCCGGCGCAGCAGTGGACGTCTTCGTCAAGGAGCCCAGCACGGACCTGCCGTTCTTCGCCCTCGACAACGTGATCGTGACCCCGCACCTGGGCGCCTCCACCGATGAAGCACAGGAGAAGGCCGGCGTTTCAGTTGCCAAGTCAGTGCGCCTCGCGCTGGCCGGCGAGCTTGTTCCGGACGCCGTCAACGTCGCCGGCGGTGTCATTGCCCCCGACGTCCGCCCGGGCATCCCGTTGATCGAAAAGCTTGGCCGGATCTTCACCGCCCTGACGCACGCCTCGCTGACCCAGATCGACGTCGAGGTGGCCGGAGAAATTGCCGCCCTTGACGTCAAGGTCCTGGAGCTCGCAGCGCTGAAGGGCATCTTCGCCGACGTCGTGACCGAGCAGGTCTCCTACGTCAATGCCCCGGTCATCGCCGAACAGCGCGGCATCAACGTCCGCCTCATCACGACGGCGGAGGCGGAGGACTACCGCAACGTCCTGACTATCCGGGGTGCGTTGAGCGACGGCAGCCAGATCTCCGTGGCAGGTACGCTCACGGGTCCGAAGCAGATCCAGAAGCTCGTGGGCGTCAACGGCTACGACGTGGAGATCCCCATCAGCGAACACCTCGTGGTAGTGGCCTACGCGGACCGGCCAGGTGTGATCGGAACCATCGGTCACATCCTGGGCATGAACAACATCAACATCGCCGGCATGCAGGTTGCCCGCCAGGCTGAGGGTGGCCAGGTCCTGGCCCTGCTGACGATCGACAGTTCGGTGCCGCAGCAGGTCCTGGATGCAATCAAGGCAGGCATCGGCGCTGAAATGGTACGCGAAGTGGACCTTGAGGACTAGCATCCCCAGCATCGTGAACTACGCGTGACCGCGACTTAACGTCGGCCACGTATGATTGGCCGGTCTGCTTACAATGGCTAGGTCCTGTTTCAGGACCGGGCCGGCAGGCCGGCCAATACTTTTTGCACACCAGGCAGGAAACCAACCCTCACGTCCGTCAAACGCGGATGATGGTGTGCGCACGCAATCCAGGTTTCAGGGAGCCCAATGAACGCCGTCCAGAGGTTCATCAGAAGCAAAGTGCTGCTGCTGACCGCGGCCATCTTGATCGCAGCCATGTGCTTGTCGATCCTCGTCCAAGGTCAGTCGCAGGCAGCACTCAACCGGACGGTGGATGAAAATTCACGCGGACTCTACGATGTCCTGGTCCAGGCCAAGTCAGGTTCCGGCGCGTTGATGCAGCCGGAAATCGCCAGCGGCAGCGGCGGTATCAGCTTTGAGCAGCTGGAATCAATCCGGGACCTGACAGGCACCTCGGTCGCGGCTCCCATCAGCCTGGTCTCGCGCGTGACCCAGAACCTGGAAGCGCCCCGGCTCGACGCCATGGACTACCTCGGCTACAACGCCGGCCTCGCTGGCACCGCCACGGCGGACCAGGCGGCAGGCGCAACGGCCCCCGCCCAGTGGCCTGCCGCCGAGTCAGTCCTGAGTGACACCGCCAAGAAGTACCGGCTCACGGCCAGCGCAGTCAGCTCCGACGGCGTCTCCGAGCAGACCCTCTTCAAATCGACGGCAGAAGGCAGCCTTGGCAAGGCCAAGCTCGTGGAGGAACAGGCCGCCGGCGGAAACAGCATCCGCATTGCCGCCCCCGCCGGCGAAACCGGCATCAAGTTCCCGGACCCGGCCGGTGGCTCCGAACACAACCTGTTTAACCTTTCCGTCTCGCTGCCGTTGTCGCCGGAAGTGACCGAGTCCGTCGTCGCCGTCGACCCTGTGGCGGAACGTGCGCTGCTGGGCTCGGCAGGTGACTTCCTGGCCCCGCTGGAGAAAGCCCCGCCCGCCGATGCCCGGAACGCCGGTGCAATCGGCCGGCACTTCGAAAGCCTCTTCACCAACGGCATCAGCATGGAAGAGCTCGCAGAAGGCCCCGACTTCCTGGGCGTCAAGCTCAAGTACTGGGCGCCCCTGATGACCCAGTACCAGCAGGCCAAGCGCAACGGACAGCTCACCGCGGACTCCCAGGCCATCCCGCTGATTGTCCGTTCCGGCACATCACTGGACCTGAAGTACAACGTCAAGATCGAGGAGATTGACGCCTCCGGCAAGGTGGTCAAGGAAGTCGGCACCGCATCGCGGTCACTGGACAAGGACTACCTGCCCTTCGTTTCCAAGGACCCTTTCGCGCTGTCCTGGCCCGGTTCAACCGATCACTCATCGCTCCTGGGCAGCCAGGGCAATTTCAACCAGGGGCTCTACACCCCGGCCACCTGGAGCACAGACTTTGCCGCCGCGCCGAAATACACCGACGGCGACACCGCTGCCAACGGCGCCGTTGAAAAAACTGCTGTTCCCGGGGACTGGGTGACCGTCAACAGGCTGCCCGAGAAAACTCCTTCCGGCGGACCGGTAGACCAGACCCAGCGCGAACCCGTGGACGAGCGCTCGTACCGCGAAGACCTCGACACCGGTGAGAAGCTGGCAGCACCGCTCGCCATGGTCTACGGAACCTTTGACCCGTCCGCTGTGGCGGAGGCCGCAGGCGACGTGAACCGCCTCCCGCTGGGCGGCTACGATCCCACGCCCTTCACGTTGACCAAGGACGCCGACGGCAAGGATGTCACCGCCACCGAGCTCGAGCCGTCCCTGAGTGCCACCGGACTGGCGAGCCAGTCCGCCGGTGCCATCACTGACTTTTACGGCCTCGCCGCCGCCCGCGGCTACAAGGACAACGCGTCCGTCATCGACGCCGTCCGGGTCCGGGCCAAGGCGCCCGGAAGCTGGAAGCAGGCACAGCCCGACGTCGAAAAACTGGCCAGCGAAATCCGCGAGATGGGCCTGGAAGCCACAGTCGTCGCCGGGTCAGCCCGCGAGGATGCCAGCATCTTTGTTCCCGGCTACTCCAAGGACGGCGCCGGCAAGGAATCCGCGCTGGGCACCGTCCAGCAGTCCTGGGTCCGGCAGAACGCCGCCGACGCCGTGTCCGGGTCCCTCACCGGCACCAACGTCACCCTGCTCTTCCTGACGCTCTGCGGCGCCGCGCTGCTGACCGGCGCCTCGACCGTCAGCTACATCCGAAAACGCAAGACCGAGGCCGGAACCCTGCGCGCAATGGGCTGGACCCAACGAAGGATCCGCAGCTGGGTGCTGGAGGAATTCGGAGTAGGTGCCGTGCTGCTCGCCGTGGCCGGAATCGCCCTGAGCATTGTGAGCTGGAGCCTGACGACGGTCATCGTGTCGGCATCGGTCCTTGTCCTGTATGCGGCGGCGGCCTTCTTCGCGGCGCAGCAACTGCGCCACCGCGACGAGGTGGACCAGGAACCGCAGCATGACGAGCGCCTGATCCCGGTAGATTCCCCGCTGACGTTCGCCAACCGGCAGCTCAGCACGAACAAGTTCAACACGCTGTCGCTGGCTGTGGCAGTGGGTGTCTTCGGGGCCGCCGTTGGCGGGCTGATCGCACTGCTGATCGACATCCCGCGGGCTGCCGGCGCCAGCGCACTCAGCGGGCTCGCCGCTGCCAGCGTCGCCTTCCCGAGCATCCTCCTGGCACTTTCAGGCGTGATCGTGGGACTCGTGCTGACGCTGGTGACCGGACGGTTTGAGCTCAATGCGAAACGCCAGTACCTTGGCATCCTTGAGGCCATGGGCTGGAACCCGGACATGCTCCGCCAGGTCCGCTTGTTCGAAAACGCGCTGGTGGGCACGGTGGCCCTGCCGCTGGGCGTCCTGGGCGCGCTGGGCATCGGGCTCCTCCTTGCCCCGTATGCCGCCCTGTGGGCCGGAGTCGCCGGCCTCGTGGCTGTACTTTGCTGGATACCTATTGCAACGAAAGTGGTCCAATGACAAACGAGACGAATGTTCACCGGAGCCGGAGGTCCGGCTCGGTTGAGGCGCCCCTGCAGACCCGTGCCAACACCATCGTCAAGGCCTCGGACCACGGGACCCCGCTGGAACTGAGCGACATCACCATCCGCTACGGCGGCGGGAAGGGCGGTGCCGAAGCGGTAAGCGTTGTCGAGGGCTTTGACCTGACGCTGCATGCCGGTGAGATGCACTGCGTCGCCGGCCGAAGCGGCTCCGGCAAGACCAGCATCCTGACCGTGGGCGCGGGACTGACGCTGCCGACGTCGGGCCGTGTCTTCTGGGAAGGCGACTCCCTTGAAAGCATGGGCGACGACGAAATCGCCGACCGCCGCCGTGCCCT
>DATCVX010000007.1:0-7543 GCA_036566705.1 Arthrobacter sp.
CACTTTGATGCGGTTATGCCCTGTGCCCAGTAGCAAAAGGCAGCGGTTGGCCGATGCTCTCCATCGTGGAGGCCAGTAACACTGACACACCGCAGATATTGGAAGGACACAAGTGGCTAACAACACTCGTGCTCGCCGTACAGCACGCCTCTCGCGTGCACTCGGCATCGCTCTGACCCCCAAGGCCGCCAAGTACATGGAGCGCCGCCCTTACGGCCCCGGTGAGCATGGCCGTGCCCGCAAGAAGCAGGACTCCGACTACGCCGTACGTCTGCGCGAAAAGCAGCGTCTGCGCGCCCAGTACGGCATCCGCGAAGCCCAGATGACCCGTGCCTTCGAAGAAGCACGCCGCACCAAGGGCCTGACCGGTGAAAACCTGATCGAACTGCTCGAAATGCGTCTCGACGCCCTCGTGCTGCGTGCCGGCTTCGCCCGCACCATCGCCCAGGCCCGCCAGCTCGTTGTGCACCGCCACATCCTGGTTGACGGCATCCGCGTTGACCGCCCGTCGTTCCGCGTTGGCGAAGGCCAGCTGGTTCACGTTCACAGCCGCAGCGAAACCATGGTTCCGCTCCAGGTTGCAGCAGCCGGCGCCCACCGCGACGTCCTGCCCCAGGTTCCCGCCTACCTGGACGTCAAGCTTGACGCCCTGCAGGCACGCCTGGTCCGTCGCCCGAAGCGCTCCGAGGTCCCCGTGACCTGCGAAGAGCAGCTCGTCGTCGAATTCTACGCACGCTAAATCCCAGCAGCGTATCCAAAGAAGCCCGTGGCAAGCGCCGCGGGCTTCTTTGTATGTAAGGTACTTGGGGGGCTTCTGCGTTTCGCACCGAAAATGCACACGCGGATGGAAACAGATCCACACAGTTTCGAGGAGATGAACGTCTATGTCTGGTGGCGATATTGCCGGCCTGATCGCTGCCGGAGTGTTCGCGCTCCTGGTGCTGCTGCTCGCAGTGCCGATCCTGAAACTGGGACGGGTTTTTGACGAGGTGCGCACCTCCATCCGCGCCATCAGCGACGGCGCCACGCCCCTGATGGACGAAGTGACGGCCACAGTCTCCACCACCAACCAGCAGCTGAAGAAAGTTGACGGCATTGCCTCCAACGTTTCGGATGCCTCGGCCAACCTCTCTGCGCTGTCGTCCCTCATGGCAGCCACTGTCGGTTCACCGCTGATCAAGGTGGCAGCCTTCAGCTACGGCGTACGCTCCGCCTTCGCCAACCGCAAGAAGCCCGCCGCCGGCCGTCGCAGCCGCTAAGCCACGGAGAACTGAAATGAAACGACTTGTCTGGATGGGGATCGGCGTGGCCATCGGGGTCATCGCATTCCGCAAAGTCACCGAAGCCCAGGCCAACCTCGGACCGGTTGGCCTGAACCGTGCGGTGGGCCGGCTCGCTGACGGCGTCTACGACTTCGCGGACGCCGTGCGGGCGGGAATGCACGAGCGGGAAACCGACCTCCGCGCCGCGCTCGGCGTCGAGTCCCAGGAGCTTGTCCGGCGCTGACCCCCCGGAAGCCGCGCGAGAATTAAACCAGCAGTCCCGTATGCCGGGGCTGCCCACTGAATCAAAACTGTCACGCACCTCAGACGCGTGAACCAAGAAGGGTAAGTAAACAGCTCATGAAGTCGCAGGAGATCACCAAGCGCTGGATCGACTTTTTCGTCAGCAAAGGCCACACCGCGGTGCCTTCCGCCTCCCTGGTCTCCAGCGACCCCTCCCTGCTGTTCACCGTGGCCGGCATGGTCCCGTTCATCCCTTACCTGACGGCACGCGAGGAAGCACCGTACTCCCGTGCCACCAGCGTGCAGAAGTGCATCCGCACCGGCGACATCGAAGAAGTGGGCAAGACCGCACGCCACGGCACGTTCTTCCAGATGTGCGGCAACTTCTCCTTCGGCGACTACTTCAAAGAAGACGCCATCAGGTTCGCCTGGGAGCTGCTCACCACCAGCGTGGCCGACGGCGGCTACGGACTGCCGCCGGAACTGCTCTGGGTGACCGTCTATGAAGAGGACGATGAAGCCAAGGAGCTGTGGCTGAAGAACACCGGCGTCCCGGCCGACCGCATCCAGCGCATGGGCAAGGCCGACAACTACTGGCACACCGGCCAGCCGGGCCCGGCGGGCCCCTGCTCCGAGATCTACTACGACCGCGGCCCCGCCTACGGCGTGGACGGCGGCCCGATCGCCGACGAGAACCGGTATGTCGAGATCTGGAACCTGGTGTTTATGCAGTACCAGATCGACAACGTCCGCTCGAAGGACGATTTCGACATCGTGGGCGAACTGCCCAAGAAGAACATCGACACCGGCCTGGGCATGGAGCGCCTTGCCATGATCTTGCAGGGTGTCGAGAACATGTACGAGACCGACCAGGTCCGTCCCGTCATCGACAAGGCGGCGGAACTCTCCGGCAAGGAATACACCTCCGCCGAAACGCCGGATGACCCGCACCACACCGACGACGTCCGGATGCGCGTTGTGGGCGACCACATCCGGTCGGCCCTGATGCTGATCGCCGACGGCGTGACGCCGTCCAACGAAGGCCGCGGCTACGTGCTGCGCCGCCTCATCCGTCGTGCCGTGCGTTCCATGCGCCTGCTCGGCGTCGAAAAGGCCTGCCTGCCGGACCTCCTGCCCGAGTCCCGCGACGCCATGAAGGGCGTCTACCCGGTGGTGGAGACCGACTTCGCCCGCATCAGCCGGATCGCCTACGCCGAGGAAAAAGCATTCCTGCGCACCATCGCGTCCGGCACCGCCCGGCTCGAAGAAGCCGTGACCGAATCAAAGTCCGCAGGCAAGCCGCTGTCCGGCGCTGATGCCTTCGCACTCCACGACACCTACGGATTCCCCATCGACCTCACGCTCGAAATGGCCGAGGAGGCAGGCCTCCGGGTGGACGAGCCCGAATTCCGCAGGCTCATGCTCGAACAGCGCCAGCGCGCCCAGGCCGACGCCAAGGGCAAGAAGGGCGGCCACGCCGACCTCAGCGCCTTCCAGGAGCTCCTGGCCCAGGGCGAGACCGTCTTCACCGGCTACACCGACCTTGACGGCGAGTCCCGCGTCCGCGGCATCCTCAGCGGCGGCCGGGCAGTGGCCCAGGCTTCGACCGGTGACGAGATTGAGCTCATTCTGGCCGAGACGCCGTTCTACGCCGAGGCAGGCGGCCAGGCAGCTGACACCGGCCTGATCACCGGCGACGGCTTCGTCGTCGAGGTCCTCGACGTCCAGCGCCCGCTGAAGGGACTGAGCGTCCACAAGGCGATCGTCCGGGAAGGCGAGATCCCCTCCGACGCCCTGGTGCGCGCCGCCGTCGACCGGGAACGGCGCCACGCCGCCGAACAGGCGCACACCGGCACGCATATTGTCCACGCCGCCCTGCACCAGATCCTCGGCCCGGAAGCCACCCAGCGTGGTTCCTACAACAAGGCCGGCTACCTCCGCTTCGACTTCGCCTGGGGCGAGGGCCTCAGCACCGCAACACGCTCGGAAATTGAGGAAGTCTCCAACCTCGCCATCCGCAACAACTTCCGGGTGGACACGAAGGTCATGGGGCTCGCGGAGGCGAAGGCACTGGGCGCCATGGCGCTCTTCGGCGAAAACTACGGCAGCGAAGTCCGCGTAGTGGAGATCGACGGCGCCTGGTCCCGTGAACTCTGCGGCGGCACGCACGTTTCCAACACGTCCCTCATCGGCAGCCTGTCGCTGCTGGGGGAGCAGTCCGTGGGTTCAGGAAACCGCCGCGTTGAAGCGTTCGTGGGCATGGACGCGTTCCGCCACCTGGCAGCAGAGCGTGCCCTGGTGACGGAACTAACCGAAATGCTCAAGGTTCCCTCCGGCCAGCTGGCCGACCGGATCGCCGTCACCCTCGCGAAACTCAAGACTGCCGAAAAGGAATTGGAACGCCTCCGCAAGGAGCAGCTCGCTGCCGCTGCGGGCCAGATTGCCGGTACGGCGAAGGATGCCGCCGGAGTCAGCGTCATCGCCCACGACGCCGGGCAGGTCAGCGGTGCCGACGACCTCCGTGGCCTCGCCCTGGACCTTCGGAACCGGCTGGGTTCCGCCGCGTCCACCGTGGCTGTTGCCGGTGTCAGCAACGACCGGCCCATGATCCTGGTGGCCACCAACGAAGCCGCCCGCGACGCAGGCGTCAAGGCCGGGGCCCTGGTCCGGCTTGCTGCCGGGATCCTCGGCGGCGGCGGTGGCGGCAAGGACGACGTGGCCCAGGGCGGCGGAACGGACGCCAGCAAGGTCGCACCGGCACTGGCAGCCGTTGTGGACGCCATTTCCCGGCGATAAGCACTCCATGACCATTCCAGCAGCAGCCAGCGCCTACCCCCAGGGAATCAAACTGGGGGTGGACGTCGGCACCGTCCGGGTGGGCGTCGCCCTCTGCGACCGCGACGGGATCCTCGCCACGCCCTACAAGACCCTTGACCGGAACCCGAAGAAGAACTCGGATGTCCGCGTCATAGCAGGGCTGGTCCAGGAACTTGGGGCGGTCCAGGTCATTGTGGGGCTTCCGCGCACCATGAAGGGGGAGGAGCACGCCTCCGCCCGGATGGCCACCGACTATGCGGAGCTGCTGGCCGGCGAGCTGGAAAGCCGGGGCCTGGACGTCCCGGTGTGCCTCGTCGACGAACGCCTGAGCAGTGTCACAGCCCACCGCAACCTGCACGAAGCTGGCATGAGTAGCCGCAACCACCGTAAAGTGGTGGATCAGGTTGCGGCGGCAGGAATCCTCCAGCACGCCATCGACATGCAAAAAGCCAGGGGAACGGACGTTGGCGGCCGCGTGAACGCGCCGGCCCGTCCGTGGCTTTCCGGGGACAGCGCAGCGGATACGCGTGCGCCTGCTGCCCCGGAGGACAAGACTCGATCTTCAGATAACGGAAGGCTACAGTGAGCCCGGCCAACATTGATGACACTTCCGGCACCCCCGGCGACGGCGGGGCCAGGCAGCTGACCCGCAAGGAAATCCGCGCGCTGGAGAAGTCACTGCACACGGAAAGCAACAACGTTGTTCCGGAGCAGGCCTACGAAACCGGGTTCGACTACCTGGATGAGGGCAACGGGCACAAGCCGGCCGCAACGGCACCCCCCGAGCCCGCCGCCCCTCCCGTTGTCCCCGCAGTTCCGGATGTACCGCCGGCTTCCGTCCCTGAGCCTGCGGCAGCGCCCGAGACCGAAGCAGCGCCCGTCATACCCGCCGCACCGGAGAGCGCACCCGCCGTCCCGGCAACCCCGGACACCCCGCCCAGCGTCCAGCAGGTGGAGCCCGCGCCGCCGGCGGTGGAGCATGACGAGGTCCTGCCCGGGGACACACTTCACGACGGGCATTACCCCTACGCTGATGGCACCCACCACACGGACGAACAGCACCAGACCGACCATTACGAGGGCGGCCATCATGATGCTGTGCACTATGAGGACGCGCATTATGGGCACGCCCATCTCACCGACGCGCACCATGACACGGATTACCATCCGGATGACCACCACGACGCCGGCCTGCTCGGCGGCGCTGCGGCGGTCACCGTAGTGCCCGGCCCGTCGAAGAAGGTGCGCCGCAGGCGCCGCCTGCTCGCCCTGTTCCTGACCCTGGCTGTTTTCGTGACCGCCGTAGCGGTCGGCGCGCAGTTCCTTAAGCCGCTCCTTAGAAACGACAAACCCAGCGACTTCCCCGGCCCCGGCACTGGCGAGGTCCAGGTTTCCGTCGAGCCCGGCGAGGGTACCCGGTCCATGGCCGCCAAGCTGGAAAGCGAAAAGGTCGTAGCCAACGCTGATACTTTTCTGCAGGCATTCACTGCCTCGGGCGGAACCCTTTCGCCGGGCGACTACATCTTCAAGATGGAAATGAAAAACTCCGACGCTGTCAACGTCCTCCTCGGCCAGGACAAGAGCAAGGTCATCTACTTTGCCTTGAGCGCCGGCCTGAGGATCGGGGAGTCGCTGCAGGCCATCTCGGAGGGGTCCGGGATCCCGCTGAACCAGCTGACAGAGCTCAGTAACAAGCCGGGGGAGTTTGGCCTTCCGGCCAACGCCAAGAACCTCGAAGGCTTCCTGGCTCCGGGGGAGTACCGGTTCCCGCTGGGCACCCCCGTCAAGGACATCCTGCAGTCCCTGGTCAAGGTCACGGTGGACGAACTCGTGTCGCAGGGCATTACCGATCCCGCCAAGCAATACGAAGCAGTGATCGTCGCCAGCATCGTCCAGGCCGAAGGCGGCCAGGCCGAGTACGGGGATGTCGCCGGCGCCATTTACAACCGCCTCAAGCCCAACGACCAGACCAACGGCTACCTGCAGGTGGACTCGGCGGTGACCTACGGGCTGGGCACCAAGAGCTTCAACTTCACCGATGAGCAGCGCCAGGACAAGTCAAACCCCTACAACACGTACGCCAACCCCGGGCTGCCTCCGGGCCCCATCGGTTCGCCCGGGAAGACGGCCATCGATGCCGCCGCCCGGCCCAAGGCCAACGACTACCTCTACTGGGTGACCATCAACCTGGACACCAAGGAGACCAAGTTCTCCAAGACCCTGGCGGAGCACAACGTCTACGTGGACCAGTACAACACCTGGTGTGAAGCCCACGCAGGCCGTTGCGCATGAGCCTGCGGGCCGCCGTCCTGGGTCACCCGATCAGCCATTCGAAGTCGCCGGCCCTGCACTCCGCGGCGTACGCAAAGCTGGGCATTGACATTGACTACACGGCCGTGGACCTTACCGAGCGGACACTGCCCGGCTTTATGCAGGAGCTCAGCCGCCAGCAGGGATGGCGCGGGCTCTCGGTGACCATGCCGTTGAAGACGGCGATGCTGCAGGAAGTGGACGAAGTCCGCGGTGTTGCGAAGGTCCTGGGCGTGGTCAACACGGTGGCTTTCGAAGACGCCGGTGACACGGTCCGGCGCGTTGCCTACAACACGGACGTGGCCGGCATCGTCAATGCCGTCCGGAACGCCGGTGTTGCGCCCGCGCCCACTGCCGTGATCCTCGGCGGCGGCGGCACCGCGGCATCGGCCGTGGCCGCCCTCAAACTGCTCGGTGCCGGGTCGGTGCAGCTGTTTGTCCGCGATACGTCCAGGGTGCAGGAAGCCCGCGCGGCCGCGGCCGGAGTCGGCGTGGACCTGGCAGTGCGGCACCTGTCCGAGGCCGCAGTGCCGACGGCGGCCGCCGACGTCGTGATTTCAACGTTGCCGCCCCGTGCGGCCGACGGGCTTGCAGGCGAACTGGCGGCCAGCGGCGCCCGGACCGCCGGTGTCCTGCTGGACGTGGCGTACGATCCGTGGCCCAGCATGGTGGCTTCCGCGTGGCAGGCCGGCGGCGGTGCAGTGGTCCCGGGGCTCGAGATGCTGCTCTACCAGGCTGTGGAACAGGTGCGGCTTTTCTCCCGTCTTGGTGAGGAAGTTAACGCAGCTGTCATAGATGTGATGTGTGACGCAGTCGGGCTTCCCCGACGGGCGTACTGACCGCCATACGTGGCAGGATGGAAATTATGTTGCGTTGGTTGACTGCCGGTGAATCCCATGGTCCGGCTCTGA
>DATCVX010000008.1:0-1563 GCA_036566705.1 Arthrobacter sp.
AGGGCGGCGACGGCACGGGTGACGCCCACGCCGTAGGAACCCATCGTGACCACAACCTGCTTGCCGTTCTGGTCCAGGACCTTCAGCTCCAGGGCCGCGGCGTACTTGCGGCCCAGCTGGAAGATGTGGCCCATCTCGATGCCGCGGGCGATCTCCAGCGGACCGGAGCCGTCCGGTGCGGGATCGCCTTCGCGGACGTCGGTGCATTCGATGACGCCGTCCCAGCTGAAGTCGCGGCCGGCCACGAGGCCGAACACGTGCTTTCCGGCCTCGTTGGCCCCCGTGACCCAGGCTGTGCCGCTGACAACGCGGGGATCAACGAGGTACAGGAGCTTGGTGGCGCTTTCGCTGCCCAGCAGGGGTTCGTCCAGCGTCAGGCCGGGGCCAAGGTAGCCCTTGACGATGAGGGGCTGCTTCTTGAGGTCGTCGTCGTTGGCTGCTTCCAGGCCGATTTCGCCTGCGATGGGCAGGAAGGAGCCGATGTTGGCTTCGACGCGCTTCAGGTCAACGCCGCGGTCACCGGGCAGGCCGATGACCACAAGCTGGCGCTCACCGGTGGGCAGGGTAACGGCCAGGACCACGTTCTTGAGGGTGTCTGCGGCAGTCCAGGCGCCGCCGTCGGCCTCGCTGCGGGGAGCCAGTTCGTTGGATGCGGCCACCAGAGTGTCGATGGTGGGCGTATTGGGGGTATCCAGGACTTCCGCGGCCGGTGCATCCGCGAAGTCGATGTCCGCCGGGACCACTGTGGTGACGGCCTCGACGTTGGCTGCGTAGCCGCCGGCGGACCGCACGAAGGTGTCCTCGCCGATCTCGGTGGGGTGCAGGAATTCCTCGCTCTTGGACCCGCCCATGGCGCCGGCCGTGGCGGCCACGGGAACCACTTCCAGGCCCAGCCGCTCGAAGATGCGGAGGTACGCGCCGCGGTGCGCGGCGTAGCTCGCGTCCAGGCCGGCGTCGTCCACGTCGAAGGAGTACGAGTCCTTCATGATGAACTCGCGGCCGCGCAGCAGGCCTGCCCTGGGGCGCGCCTCATCGCGGTACTTGTTCTGGATCTGGTAGAGGCTCAGCGGGAGGTCCTTGTACGAGGAGTACAGGTCCTTGACCAGGAGGGTGAACATTTCCTCGTGGGTGGGGGCCAGGAGGTAGTCGGCGCCCTTGCGGTCCTGGAGCCGGAACAGGCCCTCGCCGTACTCGGTCCAGCGGTTGGTTGCCTCGTAGGGTTCGCGGGGCAGCAACGCCGGGAAATGGACTTCCTGTGCGCCGATCGCGGCCATTTCCTCGCGGATGACGGCTTCGACCTTGCGCAGCACGCTGAGCCCGAGCGGCAGCCAGGTGTAGATGCCGGGCGCCGCGCGCCGGATGTAGCCGGCCCGGACCAGCAGCCGGTGGCTGGCCACCTCGGCGTCGACGGGATCTTCACGCAGGGTGCGCAGGAAAAGCTGGGACAGTCTTGTGACCACGGGGCGGTATCCGTTTCTGGGGAATGGCTGCTGAAAGCAGGGCCGGGCAATTCGTCTGGGTACTAATCTACCGGCAAGCTGCGCCAATGCCTGCGGGAGAGTG
>DATCVX010000009.1:0-8077 GCA_036566705.1 Arthrobacter sp.
CCTTGAGTTCTAGCGGTCGTTGCAACACCCCGATATTTTGGGAGTTGCAACGACCGTGTCGGCTTTGACGGATAAATCGCGTTCCAGCAGGAAGTATTCGCAACTGGAGAAGGACCGGTTCTTTGAGGCGCTTGGCCGGGGCGGGACTGTCTCGTCTGTGGCCGCTGAGCTCGGACTGGACAAGATGGCCTGCTATCGGTGGACCCGGTCCGCGGGGATACAGCTCCGGGATCATGAGGCTGTCGGGGAACAGAAGAATGCTTTCTTCGATCTGTTCGGTCGGCTTGGAAGCGCCACGGATGCCGCCGCGCAGCTCGGACTGAACCGGAACACCTGCTACGGGTGGATCCAGAAGGCCGGGCTGGCCCGTAAACGTGTCGACCAACCCAGCCGGGAGGACTTCCGGCGATTGCGTGAAGCCGGGCAGTCCCGCCGCGACGCGGCCCGTGCTTTGGGCATCCATCCCACGACCGCGGGCGAGTGGGACACCGGGGTTCGCAAGACCGGCAAGGGACGCGTTTACCCGGACGGGCGGGTGGTGGACTACAAACAGGGAGTGAGTAGCTTCGACACCCCCTCGGGACAACCTGCGCGAACCGCGTCCCCGGGCCTGGCCGCACTGCAGAAGGCCATCGCCCCTCGATACCTCTCGCTGCAGGAACGGGAAAATATCCGGGACCTGCTCGCGGCAGGGAAATCGCAGCGGAAAATCGCTGCGGCGTTGGGCCGTCCCGCCTCCACGGTCAGCCGTGAGATCGCCCGCAACAGCAGCCCCGCCACCGGCTACCAGCCCTACGCCGCGCAGCGGTCCGCTGCCTCTCGTCGGCCCCGGCCCAAGGACAGCAAGCTCGCAGCCGAAGGGCGCCTGCGCAAATACGTGTCAGAGAAACTGGACATACGCTGGTCTCCGGAACAGATCAGCAACGCCCTGATCAAGGAACACCCCAATGATCCGGAGATGCGCGTGAGCCCAGAGACGATCTACCAAGCTCTCTACGTCCAGGCCAGAGGCGGGCTCAAACGAGAGGTGCAGGCAGCCCTACGCACCGGCCGGACCCGCCGCAAGCCCCGCAACACCGGCGAGGAGCGCACCTCCCGATTCGCGGACCCGATGGTGATGATCTCCGAACGCCCACCCGAAATTGAGGACCGCGCCTTGCCCGGGCACTGGGAAGGGGATCTGATCACCGGCGCCTACAACCAGTCTGCGATCGCGACGCTCGTGGAGCGGACCACCCGCTATGTCATGCTCGTCCACCTGCCCGGCGACCACACCGCCGAAACAGTCCGGAACGGACTCGTGCGGATCATGAGCGCGTTACCAGCACATCTGCGCGGCTCGCTGACCTGGGACCAGGGCGCTGAAATGGCAGCCCACAAATCCTTCACCATTGCCACCGACATGGCCGTCTACTTCTGCGACCCGGCCAGCCCCTGGCAACGTGGATCGAACGAGAACACCAACGGACTGCTACGCCAATACTTCCCCAAAGGCACCGACCTATCCGTCTACGCACCCGAAGACCTCGAACACGTCGCCCAGGAACTCAACGGCCGCCCACGCAAAACGCTCGGCTGGGATACCCCAGCCGAGCGCCTGCGTGACCTACTCTTGACGAACTAACACCACGGTGTTGCAACGACCCCCTGAATTCGCCGACTGCCTCCCGCCGTCGTCGTTCCTTCCGTGCCGGGGAACGGCGGCCGCTCCTGACGCGGTGCGCCGCAACGGATTCCGCCCCATTGTGCGGCATGAGGGCCCGGCGATACGATGCTGGCGGGGAGAGGTCTCGGTGCCGCACGACGACCGTTAGGGGCAATCCGATGACCGACTTCTTCACCATGAATCCCGGCGAGACCGCGGCTCCTCTGCCGCCCGGGCCCGTCCTGTGTACAGGGACCGCAGGCATGCGGCGCATTCACCGCGTCTTCCTCTGGGCGTACGACGAGGCGCCCGGCCTGGTGCGTTCAGCAGCGGCCGGCGACACCGCCCGCGCCGCGTACGTGGGTGAAGTGCTGGGGAACTTCGACAAGCTGCTCCACATCCACCATGAGAGCGAGGACCTCCTCATGTACCCGCAGCTGGCGGAACGGGCACCGGCCTGCGCGTTGCATATCGGCCAGATGCTCGAGCAGCACCGGCAGGTCACCCAACGGCTCGAAGTTATCGAGCCGCTTCGTCTGCGGTGGATGGAAACGGCAGACGCAGAGGCCGGCCAGGAACTCGCCGGCCTCTACGAGGAACTGTCGGCTGTCCTCAACGTGCACCTGCGCCGCGAGGTCACCGAGGTAATGCCCGCCGTGGACAGGGTGCTGACCGAGAAGGAGATGAAGGCGGCCGCCGAGCATGGAAGCAGCCAGGTCAGCAACAAGTTCCTGGTGGGCTACCTCGGCATGGTGCTGGCCACGAATCCGCCCGCGGACCGGAAGGAACTGTTCAAGGAGATCCCCGCGCCGGTCCGCCTCGCCTACCGCCTCATCGGGCGCAGAATGTACCGGAAACAGTACTCCACGCTCTTCCCGGGGCGCGCAGTCCCCGAGACGCTGTAGCCTCACGGCCGGCCCGGAAGCGGTTTTCGCTCCCCGGGCTGACCCCTGAATGCGCTTTTGGCACCGGTCAGGGCGAGGCCGGGCGCACAACGATGGCCGAGCCGCACTGGTTGACGATCGCGCCGGAGCTTGAGGCTGAGGTCGCGGTTTTCGCACCGGTGGCGGACGTATCGGTCAGCGAGAGGGAGCCGACCTCGATGGCCGCATTCGACTTGGACGCAGCGTTTGACGTTGCATCTCCGAGCTCGGCCGTCCCCGGCGGTGGCGTGAATGACGTGGTCGCCGCGTTGGTGCCGTTCCTGACACCGAATGCGGTCAGCAGCAACGCCCCCGGCGTCACCGGCGTAATCGACGGGGCCCGGACATCCGGGTAGGGCACCCCCGTGTTGGTGTCAGTGGCGGGCGTAACGTCCAGCGGCCTGGTGGTGTCTGCACCCTGCACGGCAGCCGTGACCCACGCATACCGGGAAGCGGGTTCAGGCACGCTCGGTGCGGTATCGCCGGACTGCATCACTCGGTACCAGACCGCCTGGTGCGCCGAGGTGGATCCGGCGCTGGTGAAGTCGGCGATTGCCCGCGTCCATCCCGCGGGGGTCGTGGTGTTCGCCGCCCCAGACACCGTCACCTGCGAGAACAGGAAAACCACGTCGCCGGGCTGCCAGCCTGCCGGCAGGGCAGGCGTGTACGAGCCCGCGGCGGACAGCTCGCCGGCTCCGGCCGCCGACGACCGGACTGAGGCCGGTGTCGGGGTGGACGTCGGCGAAGGTGTCAGTGTGGGTGTCGGCGTCGGTGTGGGCGTTGGCGTCGGTGTGGGTGTGGGCGTTGGCGTCGGTGTCGGCGTAGGCGTCGGTGTCGGTGTGGGGGTAGGCGATGGGCTCGGTGGGGGTGCCGTCCGGGTGAGCGTGAAACTGTCGGTGAAGGTCCCGCCCGAGGCACCGACGAACTGACCGGTCAGCGTTGTATCGGTCACTGACAGCTTCAGGAAGCCGTACGTCGGGTTGTTATTGCTGCCCATGAACCGCTGGAAGTACGGCGCGGTGGCCGTGTTGCTCTCGCTGTTGAGCGACCTGCCGCCCGAACCCACGGTGGCCAGGATCGTCCCGGAGCCAGCGGTGAACTGGCCACTCGGGTTCGTGTCGGCCACACAGTCGGGGTTGAAGGTGCCGACGGGGATGGCCGTGCACGTGCCCTGGAGCGCGAGCGGGTAGCTGCGCGCGTACGCGTGGTCGTGTGCCTGCAGGTAGACGTCCACCTTCTTGGCCACCAGGAGGTTCATCAGGTCGGGGCTGCCGGCGCAGGGGTAATTGACCATCGACATGCAGTACATGTGCATCCCGACGACGACGAACGGGATCCCGGCAGCGCGTGCTGCGTCGATCGCGGACGACACGAAGTTGTAGCCCTGTGTGCCGGCCCGGTAGGACCAGTCCAGGGTTGTTCCGCTGAAGGCCAGCTTCGGGGACACCATGATCGTCCGGACCACGGGGCTGTTGGTCGGGTAGTCCGTGTAGTACTGCTGGCCGTAGGTTCCGGTCACGCCGAGGCGGTCCGGCATGCACGCGGCGAAGTCCGACCACACCCCGTCAGGTCCGTCGTCCTCGTGGTTCCCGGCCACGAATTCATAGGGCATGGTCCCCGCATGCTGGGCAACGAACGAGCACCAGGACGGCTCCGGGGTAAGCTGGGAGTAGGACATGTCGCCGAGGTTGAACATCGCTGCGAGACCGGCGTTGCGTGCTGCGTCGATCACCTTGCCCGTCACCGTGTTACCGCCGGTGTCACCAACGAACCCCAGGCTCACCGACGATGCTGCGGTGGCCGGGGACTCATGCGATGTGACCAGAACGTAAGCATTGGCCAGAACGAGCGCGCCGCCCAGCAGAATGGCGAGCGCCCGGCGAAGGGGGTGGCGGACGCCCCTGCGGCCGTTCATTGACAGCTCCATTCGGTGGCGCGGCGCAACCCGTTGGCTGCCGCCGAGAACCCGAAAACAACGGTGGTGGCGCCCTGCCGTGACACGGAGGTGGCCTGGCCTGACACTCCGGCGAACTGGTCGTCAGAACCCGGTGGCAGGATAACAGCGGTCTTGCCGAGCCACATCACCGCCTGCGGTCGCGACGCGTGGAAGGACGGCGTGCTGCCCGCTCCGACGGAGGTCCCGGCAATGCCGGCCAGCGCACCAGAGTTGGGGCCGGCGGCTGCTTTGCCGAGGTCGGTGATGGGGCCGGAGGCGTCCCAGGCGGCTGCGTGGGTTCCCCCGGGCACGGCGCTCTGGCCGAGTGCCTGCCCGGCGGAGTCGATCGCGAGTACCAGGCCGCCGCGCCCGGCAATGGTGGGCAGGGTCCTCGGTGCGCCGTTCGGCGCCCACAGGACCGGCGTGCCGCCGTCGCCGAGGGCCACGCCGCCGATCGTGCCGTCCGGGCCGATCGCGAACGCGTGACCGCCGCGCGCACCGGAGGGCAGTCCGAGCTCGCGGGGTACAGCAGTAACAGAGGACCAGCTGGCGGGGCGCTCGTCTTCGTCGGCGCCCGGCCCGTCGGAGTGCTCCTCGTCGCTGATCAGCGCGCCGACCACGACGCCGCTGTCCGAGACCATCGACGGGAGCGCGATATCACCGGCGCCGACGGGGAGCTGATGGTACTGCCCGTCCTGCCACCACCAGCCCACCAGCACTTCATGGGTGGCGTCATACCCCGTGCCGACGACGACGCCGGCCCGGTTCACCGAGGTGGGGGCCGCGGTCTGGAGTGGAATGGTCAGCGGAGTCGCCCGGCCGTCCCGCCAGAGTACCGGCGCGGACTCGCCCGCGGCGGTGTCGGCGATGCCGACCACCAGGCCGTTGCTGCTTGCCGCGATCGCGTTGCTGCCACGGCCACCCAGGCCGGCGAGCAGCCGCGCAGCACAGTTCATCGCAGGGCGCATGTCACCCCCGGCAGCCGACGCCGCCACCGGCACCATCACCAGGCCGCCCTCCAGCGCAAGCACAAGCGCTGTGAACAGGGCATGAAGCCGCCTACCCCGTGACCTGCGCGGGTGGGGGCCAGCGGACCGGTCACCGCTGGCGTGCCCGCCAATGTGAACAAATCCATCGTCTCGCAATGTTGCTCCCGGGGTTGGACTCCGTATTCCCAGCAGCATCTGCAGCACAATCGATAGTTGCTATGGCCGCCCTGACTACGAGCGTAGGACTCACGTCAAACGAGTGTCACGAGTAACTGGTACGTGCTTCCAAGCATGGGAAAAGCGCTCTGGTACTTGGGAGGTACTCACCTTTGGTACTTGGGGCATTCGCACCCCGGCACCGTTCTTCACGATCTCCCAGGAGCGCCAGGAACCCGGCCTGGGTGCCGCGTGTCCAACAAACGCGTCACACCGGTAGGCTGGGAATTCCCAGACCACGAAGCGAGGCATAACGTGCACGAGGACGCCGCCAGGTTCCTGTCCCAGCCGGTGGAGGCCCAGCCCGGCTCGCCGCTCCGGGTTGCCGTGTATTCCCGGATCGCCGAGGCCATCCGCAACAGCTTGCTGACGCCCGGCTCGATGCTCCCAACCGAAACCGAGCTCGGCGCGGACATGAAAGTCAGCCGCACAGTGGTCCGCGAAGCACTCATGCTGCTCGAAGAGGACGGCCTCATCCGGGCCCGCCGCGGCGTCGGACGGTTCGTCGCCGACACCCTCCCCCGCATCGGCATCGAACGGATCCGGCCCTTCGAAGAAGTCCTCGGCGGCCCCGGCCAGCACCTCGAAATCAAACGCATCCAGCGCGAACGGCAGCCCGCCTCGGAATTCGTTGCCCCCGGCGTCGGCGTGGAGCCCGGCGCCGACTGCTGGCTCTGGGAATCCGTCCTGATCCGGGACGGCGAGGCGATCGCCCACCTGCAGGAAAACATCTCCGCGCTGCCCGTGAGCCTGGGCGGCAGTTCCGCCGCCGCGGCACCGCTGGAAATAGAGGACGACGGCGGCAGCACCCTGCTTGCCAGCCTGAACAACCGCTTCGGCAAGGTCCTCGGGCCCGGCGAGTGCCAGATCAGCCTGAGCCAGGTGGGGCCCAGCCGCGCGAAGCTGCTGGACCTGCGCGCCGCGGACCCGGTCCTCGTGCTGACGCAGTACGTCAGGCACGCGAGCCGGCCCTTCTACCTGGCCAAGTGCCTCATCGCCGCCCGCGCCGGCCACCTGTCCGTGATGCAGTCCCTGCAGTCCTAGGGTCGAGACCGGAAAACTACCGTACGCACCCGACCGCATCGCAGGCGTTCACGAGGCCGTTGGCCCAGTACGTTCCGGTGCCGTCAATAGTCCCGTCGGCGGATGATTCGACCTTGGCGCGGACTGATGCGTTTCCGGTCCCGGCAGGAGTGCTCCAGACAAGTGCGGCAACTCCGGCGGCGATGGGTGAGGCCATCGAGGTACCGCTGGCGACGTCGTAACCCTCGGAGCGGCCACTGAGAGCGAACGGGTGCTTAGGGAACGTCGAATACACGTTCACGCCCGGCGCGGCGACATCCACCCACTTGCCGTAGGTGGAGAAGGACGCTTTGACATTCCTGTTGTCGGTGGCGGCGACGGCAATAACGTTGGGGTAGGCGCCCGGGTAGATCTTGGCCTGGGTACCGGCGTTGCCGGCTGCGGCGACTATCACCACGCCTTTGTTCCAGGCGTCATTGACGGCATTTTCCAGGGTCCGCGAGGAAACGCGCTGCCCCAGGCTCATGTTGATCACCTTGGCACCATTATCGACAGCCCAGCTGATGCCCTTGGCAATGCTGGAGGTGGAGCCTGACCCCTGGTTGTTCAGGACTTTGCCGTCCAGGATGTCGCAATCCGGGCACACCCCGGAAACCCCGGCCGCATCTTTGGTGGCGGCAATAATACCGGCCACATGGGTGCCGTGGCCGTAATAATCCACCAGGTCCTCACCGGCTGGCGGAGCCGAATCACTGAAGTTCGCGCGTGCAACAACGTTTGCCGAGATGTCGCTGTTGTCGGTGGTAACACCCGTATCGAGCACAGCCACCCTGATGCCGGCACCTGTGATGCCGACACCCGTCGTCTTCGTCCACGCCTCCACCGCGTCCACATCAGCGTCCGGTGTACCCGCGGCCACCGTCACGGTTCCCAGCGTGTTGGTAAAGGACTGGCCGGTATTGTGCAGGGCGTACTGGCGCGGGAAATAGTCCGGGTCAGCCGCAGCGACCGTCACCACCTCGTCCGGCTCGGCGTACTCAACGTTCGGGTTCCTGCTGAGCGCATCAACGAGCTGGAGTTCCTTGCCGGCCGGAACCTTGATGAGGCGGGCGCCGGTACTGCCAATCCCCGGCCCGTCGCCGAGGCCATGGCGGCGCAGTACCCCGCCCGCCGCCGCATCGTCGCGGAACTTGACCATGATCTGCCCCGCGGCGTGCGACGGCCCGGGGGCTGCGTTGCCCGGGCCGGCGAAGGTGATGGCGCCGAGCCCCATCATGAGCGCCGCGAAACCGGCGATAACTGTCTTTTTCATGGAGTTATCTTGCGCCTGCCCGGACCGGCTGGA
>DATCVX010000010.1:0-6694 GCA_036566705.1 Arthrobacter sp.
CTTCTTCCATGGGAACCGAAACGAGTTCTTCCACCTCAGCGGCAGTAAGTCCCAGGCAGGCAGTCTGGACCTCCACTTTCGGCGGCGCAAATTCAGGGAACACGTCCACCGAGGCACTGCTCAGTTGGGTGCCGCCCACCATCATCAGCGCCGCCGCCATCGCTATGATGATTGATCTGAACCGTAGGCTTGCCGCGACTATCCGGCGCATGTCATTTGCCCGTAACGAACTCTGCGCCGAACAGCTCAGCCGCCGCCACGGTTACCACTGGCGTTCCCGCAGCGGGGCCGTCACTGGCTGTGACCGCGCCAGCTTCGATTTTGGTCACAGTGACGGCCTTGCGTTCGTAGACGCGCGGCTCAGGGTTGATGTATACCCAGGTTTTGCCCTGTGCGTCGTAGAGCAGCGCGGCGTAGGGGAGCAGCACCCCTGCGCCCCCCGGGCCGGGTTTGACCGTATCGGTGAGCAGTTCCAACCGTTCAATGGCCCGCTGGCTCAGGGTAATGCGGGCTATGCCCGTCGTGGCATTCTTTTCCACCTTGGCCGGAGCTTCAGCGGCAGATTCTGCCAGGGCCGAGGGTTGGGCGCAGGCAGGCAGCAAAAACAGCAGTGCTGCACAGGCAGCAGCCGCCACTGGCAGGCGCCTAAGGGGCTTTTTGCTGGTCATGATACTGCCACCTTTTCTGCCGTAACGGGCATGACGGGTACTTCCGATTCGTAGACTTCAGACCACTCTTCCGGTTCAGTGCGGGGACCGAACCAGAGTGTGAGGAGCGGGAGCACAAAGATCCCAACAAGGGTTGTGGTTACGAGGCCGCCGGCAATGATCAGCAGCATCGGCACCATCAGGGCCGCTCCCACCGTTCCGCCGAGGACGGCGGGCGGTATCAGCACGAGGAGCGTAATGAGGGCTGACTTCAGGATCGGTGATATCCGGTCCCGTGCCGCCGTCATGACTACGTCAGTACGTGACAGCTCCGTAGATTCCCGCCATAGTTCATCGACACGCGCGGACAGCAGTGCCGCGTTGCGTGCGGCAATGGCCAGGACGGCCGCAAACGCTGTCAGTGACAACCAGGACAGAGATGCCGCCCCGATCCATGCGGCGATCGCCGCCCCGGCCATCGCCGCGGGAAGCGCAAGGAAGACGGCGAGCGCCAGCTTCCAGCTCCTCACTGCGGTCTGAAGCAAGAGCAGCACAGCCAGGATGGCCGTGATTCCGAGTCCATGAACCAACGTGTCCGCCGCCTGCAGCTGGCCGTAGGTTGTCGGGACCTCGGCGTGATACTCGAGCGGGAACTGGATTTGTTGGATTGCCGACTCGATGTCACGCTGGATGTCCGCCAGCGGGCGCCCGCTGACCTCAGCCACAACGTCGATCCGCCGCGAGGTGGCATCGTGCTGGATGACAACTTCGTTGGGGACCATGCGCACATCGGCGATCTGGCCGAGTTGGACGTGGCCGCCGTTGGGGGCGTCCAGGAGCAGCTCACGGATGCTGGTCAGGTCATCCCGGACGCCAACCGCGCCACGCACAACCACTTCGAACACCTTCTGCTCCTCAAAGAGGTTCCCGACGACGATGCCCTGCATCAGTGTCGCAGCGGCGCGCCTGGCGTCACCAGGCTTGATGCCGAACTTTTGGGCGGCTTCGAGATTGACCTGGACCTCTACGATCGGAGTCATGTCTGTGGCGGCGATGGTCGGGTTCTTGACACCGTCAATCTTCTGGATGGCCTGGCGCACTTCTTCTGCCTTTTCACGCAGCACAGGCATTTCCGTTCCATAGACCCGGACCGCGAAGCCCGGCTCCATGCTGGCGCGCATGTCGCCGATGGTCTGTTGGGAGTAGTTCAGCACGTTGTGCGCGATGCCGGGATACCCCTGCACTACATCCCGTACTGCCCGCTCCGTTTCAGCGAAGTTGGCATCCCGTTCGATCGAAACCCAAAGCTCAGCGGAGCTGTTGCCTACCACCTGGTCCGCGGAGATGGCGCGCCCCACGTGCCCGCCGACTCCGGAAACTCCCGGGATAGCCCTGAGTTCATCGGAGGCCCGGGCGGCGATGCGCCGGACTTCTTCATTGGACGTCCCGGCCATTGTGTCCCACTGGACCAGCAGGGTCCGGTCGGGCATGGTGGGCACGAGCGGTTGGCTTCCCGCCAGTTGCGAGCCGGCAGCGATGCCAAGGACTCCCACGAGCGCAACAGCCGCAATGGCCAGCGTCTTCCGGGAGCTGACCTGGCCCAGGGCGCGGCCATAGTACGCCTTGCCGCGCACGACGGCCCGGAGTTCCTTGCTCTTTGCCGTCTTCGGCGGAAGCAGGAAATGCGCCAATACCGGCGTCACGGACAGCCCGACGACCAGGGCGGCGGCCAGGGTCAGCGCCAGCGACCAGAAGACCGGCGAAAAGAATGAGCCGCCCACTCCTGTCACGAACAACGTCGGAACGAGGACAACCACCATGATCAGCGATGCGTGGAACAGCGGGGTGCGGACCCCGCGCACGATTTGGCTCATCCGCGACTTGGGCTGAGCCTCCGTCCCGGACGCTGCCAGGACCGTGATCTGTCGACGGTGGGCCTGGACGTCTTCGACAACGTCACCCACAATCACGGACATGCCGAGAAGGACGCCCAACAGGACAGTGATGTTCAGCGTCGCGTTTTGCGCGATCAGCACCACGGCCGCCGTCGTAACCGTCGTGGCGATGGCCGCGAGGGCAATCAGGGCTACCCGCCAGGAACGGAACAGCAGCCAGAAGAGGGCAACTGCTATCAGCAGGCTGACCAGCAGGGCGAGCCCCAGGCTGTTGACGGAGTCCTGGACACCGGTTGCTGGCCGGAATACGGACGTATCGAGTTGGACTCCCGTGAGGCCGGGCTCCATGTCCTTCAGGGCCGCCTCGACATCCCGTGTGACATCCAGGGCGCTGGTGCCCGGGAACTTCTCGATTACCAGCATCAGGCCGGCGTCGGCTCCCGCAACGGCGTCGCCGATCAGCGGCTGGTGGTCTTCCTTGACCTGGGCGACGTCGCCCAGGCGCAACACCGGGTCCGTTTCTTCCACGCTCACCTTGGCCAGATCGGCCGGGGTGCGGATAGGAAGGACGTGCTGGATGCCAAGGCGCTGGCTCGGCGACTCAACGAAACCGCCGGTCCCCGGCGTCGAAGCTTCGAGGAAGCTCAGCGGCGAAACCCAGACGGCGTTACCCGTGGTCTTGACAAGCTGTTCCAGGGTGATGCCCTTGTCACGCAGCTGCGTTGGAGTGACCTCCACCTGCAGCTGCTGTTCGCGCTGGCCCCAGATGGACACATTGGCCACGCCCGGGATGCCGATCAGCCGCGGCTTGATCTTCCACCGGGCCAGGACCGACATCTCAATGCCGGAGAGCTCTTTGGAGTCCATCCTGACCATCAGCACACGGCTGGTGGAAGACAGCGGCTGCATGATCAGCGGCGGCGATGAGACGTTAGGCAGCGCGTGCGCCTGCGTCATTCGTTCCGCGACCAGCTGGCGGGCACGCAGGAGATCCGTGCCAGGCTCGAAGACCAGTTCGATGGACGACAGCCCCGGGACGGATTTCGAACGGATCTCGTCCAGCCAGGCCACCCCGTTGAGGAGGTCTGCTTCCATGGGTGCGGTGATGAGCTGTTCAACTTCAACAGCGGAAAGCCCGAGGGCCTCCGTCTGGATCTCTACCTGTGCGGGGGCGAACTCCGGCATGGTGTCCACGGCCATATGTGGAACATTCACGACGCCAAAAGTGATGAGCCCCGCAGCGAGGGCGAGAACCAGGAAACGGAATTGCATGCTGAACCGGGTAACCCAGCCAAACATGGTCGGTCCCTGTTAGTTCTTCACAGGGGTGATGGACGGTGTTTTCAGTCCGTCACATCGTTGTGGTGGACACAAACGCCAAGAATACATTTCAGGCTCCTCGACCTGAGACCGTCAGTTTCCCCACAGACTTGAAAATTAGAATGGACCTGATTGCCCGATTAAACAAGGGCAAACTTTACGGACGTATTCAATGAGGTGACAGGGGCCGGTATGGTCGGGGTTTTGCTTCCCGCCGCGCCGGTGCCGCCGGCCCCGGATCAGGGCTCGTGAACAGGCAGCGCAGCACTCTGCAGTTCGACGATCCCCGCGTTGCCATCGACGGTGACCAGCTGGCCGGTGTGGAGGATTTGGGTGGCGTTGCCGGTCCCTACGACCGCGGGGATACCGTATTCGCGGGCAACGAGGGAGGCGTGCGCGGCCAGGTTGCCGCCGTCCGTGACCACGGCGGCCGCGGACGCAAATAACGGAGTCCATGCCGGTGCCGTCGCCTTGGCCACCAGGATCTCTCCCGGCAGAAACCGGGAGAATTCGGCCGGACCGTCCACCACCCGCACGCGGCCCTGCGCCCGGCCAGGGCTGGCCGGGTGCCCCACTAAGGCACCGGCGGGAAGGTTGCTCGTGCTGCGGGCGCTGTTCGCGATCCTGTCGAACATGTTCCCGAGCAGTGGCGGCAGTTTTCCCAGCGTGAGCGGAGCTGCCAGCTTCCGCTGCCGCAGCCATTCCTGGCGGCGCCGGTCAACAGTTTCCCGCTGCGGCGGTGCATCCGGCCGCAAGGCGTCCAATGTCAGGAAGTAGACGTCCTCGGCGGCCGGGATGATGCCGTGCCCGTGCAGGCGGGCGCCTATTTCCGCTGCACAACGGCGCAGCAGGGGCCAGCCAAGGGTGAAGTCCGTGGCCTGCTCCTCGCGGAGCAGGGCGTAGTGCTGGGCCAGGAGAAGGATGCTTTCAAACCGCTTAAGCCGGTTTCCCTTCAGCACCGCACGGCAGGCGGCCTCAGCGGCACGGCGCCGCTCAGCAGCCGACGACGTCGGTGAATGGTGCGGCGCCCTGCTGTCCCGGGCCTGCGGAGGGTAGCCGGGTTCCTCGGCCGCCGTCCTGTGGTACCAGTCGATGCTGTACACGGCATGCGGGACGCGGGCGGGCAGCACGGGAGCCAGTCCGCCCAGGAGCGTCTGGTATCCAATGGCCGCCTGTGCCCCCGCAGTGGGGTGGCCCGCGAGCGCTCCGGCGAGGTGCCGGCGCCAGAACCGCGCCAGTACCAGCTCCATCTTCCAGGCGGCACCGCCGGTAGCGGCAAAGAACCACAGGTATTCGCCGGCCTTTCGCGCAACCTGTTCCACGGTGTCGATGAGTTCCGGCAGGGTGGCTGTTCCGGTGGCGTCCAACGAAGTGTCCACAAGCGTCCGGTACGAGGGCAGGCATTCGGTGCGCCATTCGTGTTCGAGAGCACGCAGGACAGTCCTGTCCGCCCCGGCGGGGTCGAACATGGGCCGCACCACAGAGTTGAAGAAGTAGGGCAAGGACCGCGGTTTGCCGCCGAACAGCAGGTGCGGCAGCGCCTTGGGGTTCGGCGGGGAGACGTAGTACCAGCCGTTGACCTGTCCGTGCCCCATGGCCACTGAAATGCCGGCAGAGGCGAAGACGGCCTGGTTGTAGGCGGCGTCAATACGGGGGATCAACCAGTCCATGAACAGAGGGGTGACCGGTTCCGGCAGCCATTCGCCCAGGCGGAAGTTCCTGAGCCAGGCGCCCTTTCCCGGCGGCTCCCAGATCACAGGTTCCGGAAGGGCGGTCATCGGCCGGGCCTGGAGGACCTGGACGTTTCCCGCGTGGTCCACCGCCCACTCAACATCCTGCGGGCAGCCGAAATGCACGGCGACCCTCCGGGCGGCGGCGGCCACCGCCGTCGCACGTTCCGCCGACAGGACCCCGCCGGCACCGCGGACCCGAACGGGCCGCCCCCCGCGCACCACCCACTCTTCGCCCGTTTCCACGCCGGACACGAGGCCCTCAGCCACGCCCTGAACAGCGGAGATGACGGTTTCGTTGCGTTCCCCGGTCAGCGGGTTGGCGGTAAAGGCGACGCCGGCGGCGACCGGATCCACCATTTGCTGGACGAGGACCGCCATGGCGGCTCCCGTGCCAGTCCCTGGACCGATGGACGCTTCATAGGCCCGGATGCGGTCGGCGCCGGCGGATTCAAAGCAGCGCCCCACCGCCGCGGACAGGCCGTCCGGGGCCACGTTGAGGTAGCTCTCGTACATGCCCGCAAAGGAAGCGCCCGGCAGGTCTTCGGCGGCGGCGGACGACCGCACCGCGTAGGGGCCGGGACCGGAAGCTGCGGCCGCGGCCAGGAGGCCCTCGCCCAGCACGATGCCTGCAGGACGACCGGCCTGTGCAGCCGCGAAGACGGTTCCGGTTACCACAAATCCGGCCGGAACAGGGAAGCCGGCCGCCTTGAGGGCGGACAGGGCAGCGGCCTTGCTGCCGACGGTCTCCCTGGCCGACGCGGCCGGGTGGCCGAGCGGGGGGAGCAGGATGCCTTCACTCACCGTTAGTCACCGGTCCGGGTCAGTTGTTTCACAGCGGGCTCCAGTCTATTCAGGCGGGGGCCGCGCCGGATAGGGGTGTGGGCACCGCGGCGCCCCTCCGTGGTGCGCTAAAGTAGTTCCATGCGTGCGATCCTTCTGCTTAGCTAGCCGCCCGGTATCCGGATTCAACCGGATTGCCGCGCGGCAGCCCCTCCATGGAGAGGGGCTTTTGTGTGTCCGGGCGTGTTTGCCGGGCACGCAGCAGAAGGGATCAGAGAAGTTATGGCCGCACAGATGCCGTAACAGAACAGAAGAGGGC
>DATCVX010000011.1:0-3373 GCA_036566705.1 Arthrobacter sp.
CAAGCGCAAGCAGGTTGTCAGCTTCGCGGGTCCCTACTACGAGGCCGGCCAGGCCCTGATGGTCAACAAGGACAACAGCTCGATCAAGAAGCCCGAAGACGTCAAGGGCAAGAAGGTCTGCTCCGTGACGGGCTCCACCCCCGCCGCCACCATCGTGGACAAGTACGGCGCAGAACTGGTTCCGGCCGCCACCTACTCCGCCTGCCTTGAGCCGCTGCGCAACAAGCAGGTTGAAGCCATCACCACCGACAACGTCATCCTTGCCGGCTTCGTGGACAAAGAGCCGGACGCCTTCAAGCTGGCCTCCGACGAAACTTTCACCAAGGAGCCTTACGGCATCGGCCTGAAGAAGGACGACACCGAGTTCCGCAACTGGATCAACGACCAACTGGAAGCATTTGACAAGGACGGGTCCTACAAGAAGGCCTGGGAAGCAACCGCAGGCACGGTCATCAAGACTGCCCCGGCACTTCCGGCCATCAACCGTTACTAAGTAACAACGGCGGTTTTCCGGGGGATTCGATATTTTACGGATCCCCCGGAAACCGCCACCTCCTTTTTCGACCGCCTACGCCCAGAGCCGAAGGATCCTATGGAAGTCATCATTGAAAACCTCCCGCTGTATTGGGAAGGCCTTCTCCGCACTCTTTTCCTGTCTGTCGTCTCCGGGATCATCGCCCTTGTCGTCGGAACACTCCTGGCAGCCGCCCGCGTTTCCCCTGTTGCAGCACTCCGCGGATTCAGCACCGTGTACGTCGAAGTCCTCCGGAACACACCCCTGACCATTGCCTTCTTTTTCGCGGCGATCGTCCTGCCCCGCCTCGGCGTGACATTCCAGCAGTTCGAGGTCGCAGCCATCATCGCCCTCAGCGCCTACACAGCGGCCTTCATCGCCGAAGCCGTCCGCTCAGGCGTGAACAGCGTCCCCCTCGGCCAGGCGGAGGCGGCACGCAGCATCGGCATGAAGTTCGGCCAGGTGCTGTCCCTCATTATCCTGCCGCAGGCGCTGCGGACGGTGATCCCGCCGCTGATCAACATCCTGATTGCCCTCGTGAAGAACTCCTCCGTCGCCGGTGCGTTCTTTGTCCTTGAACTGTTCGGCTACGGCCGCCAGATGGCCAACGCCAACGGTGACCAGGTCATGGCCGTGCTGTTGGGCGTGGCGTTCTTCTATCTGCTCCTCACCATTCCGCTGGGCGTCCTGGCCAGCACGGTGGAACGAAAGGTGGCGATTGCCCGATGACTTCAGTCCTCTACGACGTTCCCGGCCCCAAAGCCCGCCGGGTTTCGCTGATCGGTTCGGTCATCGGAACCGTTCTGATCCTGGGCCTGCTCGCATTTATCGTGATGACGCTGGCCCAGCAGGGCATTTTTGAAGGACGCCGCTGGGCGATCTTCACCCGGGCCGATGTCTGGACGCTGCTCGGAAACGGCATCGGCGCCACACTCAGTGCTGCCGCCATCGCCGCGGTCATCGCCTTCCCGCTCGGCCTGATGCTCTGCCTGCTGCGCATCTCCCTCGTCGCTTGGATCCGGATCCCCACCCGGGTGGTCCTGGAGTTCCTGCGTGGCATGCCGGTTGTGCTGATGATGCTGTTCGTCCTGCTGGTGTTCGGCACAAGTTCCTTCATCGCCGTGATTGCCGGGCTTGTCCTGTACAACGCAGCCATCTTCGCGGAGATCATCCGGGCAGGCATCCAGTCCCTGCCCAAGGGACAGCGCGAGGCCGGCCTGACTATCGGCCTGACAAGCTTCCAGTCCCGGATGCTCATCGAGCTGCCGCAGGCAGTCCGCCGGATGATGCCGTCTCTGGTTGCCCAGCTCGTAGTGCTCCTGAAGGACACCTCGCTTGGCTACATCGTGGCCTACGGCGAACTACTCCGGGCCGTCCAGGTGATGGCGGACTTCCTGGGTAACGCGTTCCTGTTCCCCATCTTCTTCGTCGCCGCGGCCATCTACATTGCGATCAACATCTGCGTGTCCCGGCTCGCGGTCTGGATCGAGCGCCGCGGCTCCACGAAGGCCGCCGGCGGCGTTGCCAAGGCACCAACCGCCGTCGTGGCACCCGAACTGCCGGACGTAACCGAACGCAAGTAACCCCTCCCACGGCAAAAAGAAGGGTCCGCAGCCTGCAGGCTGCGGACCCTTCTTTTTGCGTCTAGGCCGAGAGCCAGCTCCGCAGCGCCCGCAGGCATTCGCGGATGGCTTCCGCCTCCACATGTTCGTTGTCCTTGTGGGCCAGCAGCGGGTCGCCGGGTCCGAAGTTCACCGCCGGGATTCCCAGTTCGCTGAAGCGTGCGACGTCGGTCCAGCCGTATTTCGGTTTCGGCTCGGCACCCACGGCGGCCACGAAGGACGCGGCAGCTGGGTGGTTCAGGCCCGGGCGGGCGCCGGCGGCGGCGTCCGTGCGGACGACGTCGAAACCGTCGAGCAGTTCGCGGACATGCGCCTCTGCCTGGTCCGGGGACTTGTCCGGCGCGAAGCGGTAGTTGATTTCCACCACGCAACGGTCAGGGATGACGTTGCCTGCCGTGCCGCCGTTGATCTTCACGGCGTTGAGGCTCTCACGGTAATCGAGGCCGTCCACGTTTACGGTCTGCGGTTCGTAGGCGGCGAGCCTGGCGAGGATCGGGGCCGCGGCGTGGATGGCATTGCTGCCCATCCACGCGCGCGCGGAGTGCGCGGCTTCGCCCACGGTGGTGGCTTCGAAGCGGCTGGTGCCGTTGCAGCCGCCCTCCACCGTTCCATGGGTTGGCTCCAGGAGGATGGCGAAATCTCCGTCCAGGAGCCCGCCGTGGTTGCGGACCAGGCGGCCCAGCCCGCTCTTGACCGCTTCCACTTCCTCGTGGTCGTAAAAGACAAAGGTGACGTCGCGCGCGGGTTCCGCGCCGCCGTCGAACATGGTGGCTGCCAGCGCGAGCTGGACTGCCACGCCGCCCTTCATATCCGTGGCTCCCCGCCCGTAAAGGACCCCTTCGCCCGGAATGCCGGATTCCCAGCTCGACGGGACCGTGCTGCGCGCGCCCTCGGTGACGGGCAGCGGAACTGTGTCCAGGTGCCCGGCCAGGATGACGCGTTCCGGCCGCCCCAGTTCCGTACGGGCGATCAGGGAATCGCCGTCACGCACAATGTGCAGCTCTGGAATGGCACGGAGGGCGGCTTCTACGGCGTCGGCCAACTCCGTCTCGTTCCCGGACACGCTGTTGATGTCCATGATCGCGGCGGTGAGCAGGGAGACGTCCTGGCGGAGGTCAAGTGGCAGGATTGAAGCCTCAGGGGCGGTTTCGGCAGTCACGTTGTCAGTCTAGTTCGAACCCGGGGCCCCGCCCTCGATAGACTGGGCCCATGACTGAGACCGCTACTTCTGCCGTGC
>DATCVX010000012.1:0-6361 GCA_036566705.1 Arthrobacter sp.
CGCTGGGCAAACCGCTCGCCGGAGTAGTGGCGATGTTCCGGACCTTCGCGGCAGGAACACCGACCACCCTGATCGTGGACGGCGTGCGGCACAAGCTCTGGATCGCCTACGTTGGCCGCGGCCGCTACTACCCCCGGGACCACGCGCCGCTGGTCCGGCCCGTCCTGGACGACGGCGTCCTCGACATCCGCATGATCACGGCCGACGAATCCTTTGCCCGGCTCCGGCTTCTGTGGTCGGTCCTGACGGGAACCGTGGCCACCTCCCGGATCACGCACCTCACCGAAGCGTCCAGCATCCGCGTCGAATCGGACGGGGCGCCCATGGTCTTGGCCGTCGACGGCGAGGCCCTGGCCGGGGTGCGGTCCGCGGAATTCCGGGTGGCCAACCGTGGCCTGACGTACTACTCGCCCCTGTCCTGACGGCCGGCTTCGTGGCCCGATCATCCGTGCGGACTACCCTGATTCAACCCTGAATCATCCCTGAGACCGGCGAAATCCGGATTCCCCGTCGGTAGCGTGGAGGGTGCACACCACATTTCCCCGCATCCCGCAGCCCCCGGCTGCTGTTCGAAGGAACATTCCATGATTGAGGCAAAAGGCCTGACCAAGGTCTACGGCAGCAAGACCGCCGTTGACGGCGTCAGCTTTACCGTCCGGGCCGGGCAGGTCACGGGCTTCCTGGGCCCCAACGGTGCCGGCAAATCCACCACGATGCGCATGATTATGGGCCTGGACCGGCCGACGTCGGGCACGGTGACCGTCAACGGACTCCCCTACGCCGCACACAAGGCACCCCTTCACGAGGTGGGAGCGCTGCTGGACGCCAAAGCGGTCCACACCAGCCGCAGTGCCTACAACCACCTGAGGGCCATGGCGGCAACGCACAACATTCCCACCGCGCGCGTGCACGAAGTCATCGAGATGACCGGCCTGGACGCGGTGGCCAAAAAGAAGGCCGGCGGATTCTCGCTGGGCATGGGCCAGCGCCTGGGCATCGCTGCCGCCCTCTTGGGTGACCCGCAGACCCTGATCCTGGACGAGCCCGTCAACGGCCTCGATCCCGAAGGCGTGCTGTGGGTCCGGAACCTGGTCCGCTACCTCTCCAACCAGGGCAAGACCGTCTTCCTGTCCTCGCACCTCATGAGCGAAATGGCCCAGACCGCGGACCACCTGATCGTGATCGGCCGCGGAAAAATCATCGCCGATGCCACCATGCAGGAGATCATCGCCGGCACCCGCCAGGTCCGGACGCTCGTCCGCACCTCGGCCGCCACACAGCTGTCCGGCCTGCTCGCCGGCAACGGCGTGACAGTGGACCAGAACGAGCCCGAAACCCTGGAAGTCACCGGCCTGGACTCGCGGCAGATCGCCCAGGTGGCGCTGGACAACAGCGTGCTGGTCTATGAACTCACCCCGCAGCTGTCTTCCCTGGAAGACGCCTACTTTGACCTCACCAAGGACGAAGTGGAATACCACTCACACCTGACCGGCGGACCTGCCGGCGCGTTTGCCCCGGCCGGGGCCCCGGCAGCGGCAGGAAAGTAAGGACGATGACCACCATGACTGAGACCCAGACTTCCCCGCTCCCGCCGCGCGCCCGCTCCACTGCCGGAACCGGCGGCGTGACCTTCGGCGGTGTCCTGCGCTCCGAGTGGATCAAGCTCTGGTCCCTGATGTCCACCCGGATTCTGCTCCTGCTGACCCTCGCGGCCATTGTCGGCGTCGGCGCCCTCGCCGTCCTGATCCGCTACAGCTTCCTGGAACAAATGGTCAACACTGCCAAGGAGCAGGGCCAGACCATGACCCCGGAAATGCTTGAGCAGTCTTTTCCGCCCGGTTCAGGCTTTGAGCTCTACAACCTCCCCAACGCCGGCCTGCAGATCGGCATCCTGGTGCTGGGCTCCCTGGCTGTCCTGTTCATCTCCTCCGAGTACGCCACCGGGATGATCCGTTCCACCATGAACGCCGTTCCGCGCCGGACTCCGGCCTTTGTGGCCAAGGCAATCATTCTCGCAGTGATCTCCTACGTCATCACCACCGTGGCCGCGGTGGCAACCTTCCTGATCGCCATGCCGGTGTTCCGGGGCATGGGCTTTGACCTTGACTGGTCCACCGACGGGGTCATGTACAGCATCTTCACCGGCGGGCTGTACGTTGCCGGGGTGGCCCTGATCGGCCTGTCCCTGGGCACGCTGCTCCGCAACTCCGCCGGCGGCATCACCGTGCTGGTGGGCATGTTCTTTGTCCTGTCCATCGCGGCGAGCTTCATGACCTTCATCCCCGGTGACTTCTGGAAGTACGTGCCGCAGTACATCCCCAGCGAAGCCGGCGGACGGTTCCTGTCCATTGGCCACACCGACGGCATCATCGATCCCTGGCACGGCGGCCTGATCTTCCTGGGCTACGTTCTGCTGTTCCTGGTCCCGGCCATGATCGTCCTGAAGAAACGCGACGTCTAGGCCCGAGCTAGGCTCAGACCATGAACGAAGCGGCAACATTTAAGGACGCGCCGGCCGGACAGGCCGACGCGTCCTTTGCCGAAATCACGGCCAAGCGCCGGGGCCTGCTCCGCCGCTACCTGTACCAGCATCCCCGGGTGATGGACGGTGTGGTGGTCCTGGGCTACGCCGTGCTGGTGGCTCCCACTGTGGTGGACGCGGTCATATCGGGCTCGTGGCTCGCGGCGGCGTTCCTTTTTGCCGTAGCCGGGGCCCTCTTTTTCCGGCGCTCCTACCCGGTGGCGCTCGTGGCCTTCATCGCGGTGGTCGAAGTGGCGGTCACGCTGCTCCACCCCTGGGGGTCCAACGTCTCGGCCGGCCTGTGGTTCTCGCTGTACGCGGTGGCCGTGGTCCACACGCGCCGGTTCGCGCTGGTGACCATGGCTGTGGCCACGGCTCCGCTGGCGCTACTGTACCTGCTGGCCGCCGTGGGTCCCATGGAGAACTCCTTCGTCCACGACGCCGGCGGCAACCCGGGTGATTTCCACCTCCTGACCAGCATCGCCACCGGGGCAACCATTGCCCTGTCCAACGTCATCGCCACCGGAATCGGGATCTCCGTCCGGCAACGGCGCGAACACGAGCAGGAAATCGCCGCCTGGGCCGCCCGGACCGCCAGCCTCGCCTCCGTCAACGAACGGAACCGGATCGCCCGGGAAATGCACGACGTCGTGGCGCACTCGCTGACGGTGATGATCAGCCTGTCGGACGGCGCCGCCGTCGTGGTCCGGAAAAGCCCCGACCGCGCCGGCGAGGTGCTGGGTGAACTGTCCCGGACGGGCAGGACCGCCCTGGCGGACATGCGGCGCGTGCTGGGCGTCCTGCGGGACGATGCTGCGGGGACCGCGCCGCGGCAACCGCTCGCGTCCGGTGACAGCCTTGGCAAACTCCTTGAAGGATTCCGCACCGCCGGCCTGCCGCTGCACTACTCCCACACCGGCCCGGCGCTGCCCGACGACGCCGCGTTCCAGCTCACCGTCTACCGGATCGTGCAGGAGTCGCTCACGAATGTCCTGCGTTACGGCAGGTCGCTGGGGCGCGTGGATGTGGGAATTGTCCGCGCCGGCCCAACGGTCACCATTGAAGTGCTCGACGACGGCACCGGGGTTACAGGCCCTGGAACCTTCGACGGCGGCGGGCCAGGTTCCGGCGGCTCCGGCCCGGGACTGCCCGGGTCAGGCCAGGGGCTTGCAGGAATGGCGGAGCGGGCCCGGATCTACTCCGGCACCGTGGAGGCCGGGCGGAGCGGCCGGGGATGGCGGGTGCATGCCGTCCTCACCTGTCCCGATGACGAGCCCGCGGATCCGCCCAACCGTCCACGCCAACTGCAAGGCAAAAAGTGACCGAGAACCAACCGATAACCATCCTGCTCGTGGATGACCAGCCGCTGCTGCGGATGGGCTTCCGCCTCATCCTTGAGGGCGAGGACGACCTCCACATCGTGGGGGAAGCCTCCGACGGGGCGGAGGCCGTCAGGCAGGTCCGCGAACTCAACCCCGATGTGGTGCTGTTGGATGTCAGGATGCCCGTGCTGGACGGTATCGAGGCCACCCGCGCCATCACCGCATCCGGATCCGGTGCCCGGATCATCATCCTCACCACCTTTGACGTGGACGAATATGCGTTCGCCGGTCTCCAGGCAGGTGCTTCCGCGTTCCTGCTCAAGGACGTGGCGCCGTCGGAACTGATCCACGCCGTGCACGTCGTGGCCAGCGGGGACGCAGTAGTGGCTCCGCGGGTCACGCAGAGGCTGCTGGAGACCTACGTCCGCGGCGCTGCCCGGCCTGCCCCTGCCGCAGCACCGCGTGATCCGCTGCTGGAGGACCTGACGCCCCGCGAAACCGAGATGCTGGAGGCCATGGCCGAGGGCCTGTCCAACGCCGAAATCGCGCACCGGTATTTCCTGTCCGAAGCCACCGTGAAGACCCATGTCCGGCGCATCCTCACCAAGCTGCACCTGCGCGACCGCGTCCAGGCCGTGGTGTACGCCTACGAGACCGGCCTGGTAGTGCCGAGCAACCCGGACTACTGACGCCGGCGCGGCACCCTGACGCACAGGTTACGCACAGGAACGCCCTATGCAGGCGATAGGCGGGTGACGTTCCATGGATCCATGACCAACCATGTTCCCCACCCCAATCATGACCGAGGCCTCGAATTTGACCTGTCCACCCTGATGAGCCGCCGCTCGCTGGGCATGTTCTTCGGCGCGGGCGGCGCCGTGGCGGCGCTGGCCGCCTGCACGCCTGGTGGGTCGACCTCCACGGCCAGCACACCGGCGTCGACCGCTACCGCCACGGCAACGTCCGGCGCAACCGCGGCGGCCACCTCCTCACCGTCCGCGACGCCCACCCTGACCCGGGCAATCGCCGAATGCACGGCGGAAATCCCGCAGGAAACCGCCGGGCCGTACCCCGGGGACGGCTCCAACGGGCCCAATGTGCTGGAAGCCTCCGGCGTGGTCCGGCAGGACATCACCTCGAGTTTCGGGACGGGGTCCGCAAAGGCCGAAGGCGTGCCGCTGACCCTTACCCTGACGCTCCTGGACAACTCCAACGGCTGTGTCCCCCTGGCCGGCGCGGCCGTTTACGCCTGGCACTGCGACCGGGACGGAAAATACTCGATGTACGACTCCGGCCTGGCCAACGAAAACTACCTCCGCGGCGTCCAGGAAGCCGACTCCAACGGGCAGGTCACCTTCAAGTCCATCTTCCCGGGCGCCTACTCCGGCCGCTGGCCGCACATCCACTTTGAGGTGTTCGAGTCCATGAGCAACGCGACGGCGGCGGGGCAGGTGCTGGCGGTGTCCCAGGTCGCACTGACCCAGACGGCCTGTGACGACGTTTATGCCACCGCCGGCTACGGGACGAGTGCCCGGAACTTTCCCCGGACGACGCTAAAGTCGGACAACGTCTTCGGTGACGACGGCGGCATCTACCAGCTGGCCACCATGACCGGATCGGCCGCCGCCGGATATTCGGCCGGGCTCAACGTGACCATCTAGAAAGCCGCAGCCGGCTGCCGGGCCCTGTCTGGGCCCGGCGTTAGACTCGACACCATGCCTTCGAATTCCAGCGCCGCAGACCACATCCGGGACCTTGGCGCATACGTCAGCGCGTCGCCGTCGAGCTTTCACGCCGTCCACGAGGCCGCACGCCGGCTGGACGAAGCGGGTTTCACGGGCCTGGACGAGCTGGAACCGTGGGAAGGCGGCGCGGGCTCGTTCTACATTGTCCGCGACGGTGCCCTCATCGCCTGGGTGGTGCCGGAAGGCGCGGGACCCACCACCGGGTTCAACATCCTGGGGGCGCACACGGACTCCCCGTCCTTCAAACTCAAGCCCAAGCCCACCACCGGTGCCCACGGCTGGCTGCAGGCCGGCGTCGAGGTTTACGGCGGCCCGCTGCTGAACTCCTGGCTGGACCGGGAGCTGCAGCTGGCCGGCCGTCTGGTCATGCTGGACGGCACGCAGCACCTCACGGCCACCGGCCCGATGCTGCGGTTCCCGCAGCTGGCCATCCACCTGGACCGCGCGGTGAACGACGGCCTCACCCTGGATAAGCAACGGCACATGAATCCCGTATGGGGGTTGGGTAACCCTGCTGACGTGGACCTGCTGGCTGTTTTGGCGTCGCATGTGCCTGGCGGAGCCTCCGTTGATCCTGCCCTGATCGGCGGGTACGACGTCGTTATTGCGGACACGCAGCCGCCTGCGGTTTTCGGGGCCAAGGGGGAGTTCTTCGGCTCCGGGCGCTTGGACAACCTTTCGGCGACCCACGCGGGGCTGGCGGCGCTGATTGCGCATTCTTCCGGCGTGGCTGCCGGTGCCGGCTCGCCGATCGCCGTGCTGGCGGCCTTCGA
>DATCVX010000013.1:0-12252 GCA_036566705.1 Arthrobacter sp.
GCATCGTGACGGCGGCGCCTATGCGCCGGCCGGCTCGGTGACGGAGGCGGTGGGTGCCATGGTTTCGGCATTGACCATCCAGGCCAGCTGTTCCAGGCGCTCGATGGCGGCGTGGAGCAGGTCCGCGCTGGTGGGGTCTTCCTCATCCACCTCGTCATGGACATCCCGCATGGTCTTGACCGTCCGTTCCAGCCTCGCCGTGACGAGCTTAACGGCGTCCTTCGTGGACGTCAGGCCTGCGGGGAACTCCTCCAGCCTCGTATCGGCAGAGACCGTCCGGCTCCGGCCATCCGGAAGGGCATGCAGGGCACGCATCCGTTCCGCTGCCTGGTCCGCGAACTGCCGCGCAGCCTCGATGATTTCGTCCAGCTGCAGGTGGAGGTCGCGGAAGTTGGTTCCCACGATGTTCCAATGAGCCTGCTTGCCCTGCATGTGCAGTTCGATCAGGTCGGTGAGGACCATCTGAAGGTTACTGGCCAGGGTGGGTGACGCTTTCATCAATTGCCTCCGGTGTAAGCTTCCGTCCCGCTCGGAGTTCCGGGCGGGACACTATTCTAAGCATACTTAGTACTTTTCGGAGGCTGAAGTTTTGAGCCCGACGGTTTACCAGCGGCGCAGCCCTGTCACCGGATAACGGCCAGCGCGAACCCGTCCCAGCCCTTGGAGCCGACCGTCTGGATGACCGTGGCATCAAGTTGGGGGTGCGTCCCCATCAGCTCAAGAGCGCTGATGATTCCCGGCGCATTGACCGGATCCATGGACGGCTCCAGCACGGCCCCTTCCCACACGGCGTTGTCGAGGATCACGGTAGTGCCGGGCCGGCCCAGCCGGACTGCCCAGTCGAGGTATTTGGAGTCGTTCTCCTTGTCCGCGTCGATGAAGACAAAGTCGAAGGCTTCCTGGCCTTCAGCCTCCAGGGCGGCCAGCGTATCCAGCGCGGCGCCGATCCGGATTTCCACTTTGTGGCCCAGGCCGGCGGCATCAAGGTTGGCCCTGGCCACGTCAGCGTGTTTGGTGAGGTATTCGCATGTGACCAGCCGGCCGCCGTCGGGAAGTCCCTGGGCCATCCAGATGGTGCTGAAGCCAGCCAGTGTGCCGATCTCCAGGACCCGCCGCGCGCCGGACATCTGAACCAGGAGCTTGAGCAGCTTCCCGGCGTTGGGTGCCACCTCGATCGGCGGCATCCCGGCGTCGACCGCGGACTGCACCGCCCGCTGCAGCGATCCGTCGGGATGGACCACCTTGTCCGTCAGGAATTCCTCCACGGCAATCCAGCCTGGCTGGGTCTTGTGCTCAAACATGGCCACAGTCTGGCACGCGCGAATGCGTGGGTCTAGGAGCTTCCGCCCCCGGCGGCGGAGGCACCTGTATCTTGTGCGGAGCATTGCGCGTAGGCTCGAAATGAGAGCGCAATCCAAGGATTCGTGCGCAAGCATCCCGTCGAAACGGGGCTTCGGCTCCAGAACGCCAGTTCGGGAGCGCCCCAGGCTGCGGCTTACCGTCCACGGCCGCTCCCGGCCCGCACGGACCAGGGACAAACCAAGAATCGAGGCCCGCCATGGCCTCCGGACCCACCCCTACCTCCACTGTCGACCACCTCCAGGACCTGTTGCTGGACAGCAAGGACTTCGAAGCGTTCCTCCTGGACCTGGCGCTCTACTCAGCAGCGCGGCTGGGCGTTCCCCGGCCCATGTTGTGCGCCATCACCGTGCAGCGCGACGGTGCACCCTTCACCGTTGCCAGCAGCGGGGCGGACGCCCGGGCGATGGACGAGGAACAATACTCGCTCGACGACGGCCCCTGCCTGACCGCCCTCCGGGAACGGCGCACGGTGCTGGTGGAGGACCTCGCTGCCGAACCCCGGTGGCGCCCGTACCTCGATGCAGTCAAGGACTCCGGAGTCAGGTCGATGCTGGCAGTGCCCATCGACGCCGGCCGGTGGGCGTCGGCCGCCTTGAACTGCTACGCCCACCAGCCTTCGGCTTTCGGACCTGAGACCGTGGCCGACATTGAGTGGTACGCGCAGTCATTGTCCCGTCCCCTTCGGCTCGCCCTGCTCGTTCATCCGTCGCTTGAGCCGACGAGCTATCCGGACGGGCTGCGGGCGGCGCTTCGTTCCCGGGCAACCATGGATGCGGCCCTCGCACTGGTCATGGCCCACACGCGCTCCAGCCGTGAAGCTGCCATCATGCTGCTCGCGGAAGCCGCCAGGACCAGGAAGGTGCGACTGCCGGCATTGGCCATGGACATTGTCCGGGGAGCGGCCATTCCGGCCGGCTCAGCCTAGGCACAGTCATGCGGTCTATGCTGGAACCAGCGGCAGAACCTGCTTTCCTCCTGCCGGTTTCGGCGGCAACCAGGAGATGACCCTTAATGCGAAGAGAGTCCGTGACCGGAGAACTTCACGCAGTCTTTGCACGCGTATCAGGCCTGTTGCTGACCGAACACGTTGCCGGCCCGGCGATCGCCAAGATTGCCCAGGCGGCGTTCGAAAGCATCCCCGGCAGCATCGGTGCCGGGGCCACCCTTATTGATGCCCAGGGCCGGCCCACAAGCAGGGCCGCAACCAGCCCGCTGGTGGAGGAAGCGGACCAGCTGCAGTACGAACTCGGCGAAGGGCCGTGCCTTTCAGCCTGGGCCACCGCCGCTACCGTCCGGGTGGACGACGCCGCCACGGAAACACGCTGGCCGCGATGGAGCGGGGCCAGCGCGCAGCGTGGCCTGATGTCCTGCCTCAGCGTCCCCCTGCTTCTTCCCGGCGGCAATGGGAATGGACCTGCCCAACCTATCGGCGCGCTGAAGGTCTATTCGGACCGCCCCCACGCTTTCGGCGCCGGCAGCGAACACCTGCTCGAACTTCTCGCCACACCCGCCGCCGTGATGCTCGCCAACATCCAGGCACATGAAATCGCCGAGCAGCTCAGCGTTGCACTCAAGGAATCCCTGCACAGCCGGAGTGTGATCGACATGGCCAAGGGGGTGTTGATGGAGCGCCTGAACCTCGATGAGCGCGCGGCATTGCGTGCATTGATCGACCGGTCACGCCAGGAAGAAGCTCCCCTCTTCGCCGTTGCACTCCGTGTGCTCGACCGTCCCGCGGAACCTGACCACGAACGGCCATGAACGTTGACGAGACTGCCGAGGAGCAGCGGGAGCGGACAGCGGCGGCCTACAGCAAGGCTGGCCTGACCCTGGAGGCGCTGTGGTTGCACTACTTCAGCATCGGCGGCGACGCGGGCGAGCTGGAAATCGACGCCTACCTGAACAGGTCCTACATGCTGCGGCCCGTCCAGCGTGACCTCCTGGACCACGCGGTCCATGAACTGAACGGCCACTGACGGACGGCCGGCTGGTTCAGGAGCCTGGGGCTTAGGCGTCTTCTGCGAGCACGCTTTCCAGCCGGTCCACCTTGGCGGTGAGCTCACCGGTGTAGCCGGGGCGGATATCCGCCTTGATGACCAGGGAGACGCGGCTGCCGAACTGGCCGACCGCCTCGGTGGCCCGCTTCACGACCTCAAAGACTTCGTCCCATTCACCTTCGATGGTGGTGAACATGGAATCCGTCCGGTTGGGGAGCCCGGACTCCCGGACGATTTTCACGGCGGCGGCAACGGCGTCGTGCACTGACGCATCGGTGGGGCGTGACCCGCCGCCGGGTGTGCCGGACGGGGCGACAGAAAATGCAAGCAACATATAGAAAGTGTGCCACGGCGGGCGCGGAGGCCGGGCGGCCGGCCATGCGCCGCGCACGTCACATAACCTCCTACCCTCCAGTAACGGTGATCGCCCCGGGCTGCGTTGCTACCCTGATCGCATGAGCATCGCAGTCGCCCGCAAACCACTCCGCGCAGACGCAGCGCGCAACGTGGACAAGATCATAACGGCGGCCCGGCAATGCTTCCAGGAATTTGGCCCGGAAGTGCCGTTGCAGACCATCGCCGCCACGGCCGGCGTCGGACCCGCAACCCTGTTCCGCAACTTCGCGGACAAGGAAGAACTGGTCCTGGCCGCCCTCAACCGGCAGCTCCGGCTGACCGTGGATCCGGTCATCGACGACGCCCTGGCCGACATCGACGCAGCGGCAGGACTGTTCCGGGTCATCGAGGCGATCATGGCTGCGGCCAGCACCGACGCGAACCTGCTCGGCGCCGTCGCCGGGCGGCGGCAGCTCCTCACCGGGATCACCGGATCCCTGATCGATTCCGTCGGCATCCTGCTGGGACGCGGGCAGGGACAGGGCACCCTCCGCCCGGATATCTCCATGACGGACATCTTCCGGCTGCTCGCCATGCTTATCGGCGTGGTGGACACCATGGAGCCGGGTTCCGACGCCTGGCGCCGTCCGGTGGCGCTCATCGAGGACGCCATCCGATCGGAACGGCCACACCGGCCGCTTCCCGCCCACGTCCCGTTGCCTGCAGCCCAGTTGCCCGTCGGACAGCTCACTGGCGACTCCGTGACCGGTCGCCGGTTCAGCTGAACTACTTCAGCTGAACCGCTGCACCTGAACCGGGCCAGGTGCGCGCCGTCCCGTGCGCGCGCCACAGGCGGGGCCATTGTGGCCATCCAATCGGTGGAATAGACTCATGTGGGGTTACGCAGCCAGCCTCTGATTTTCCAGATGGAGCGACCCATGAACAGTTCACAGCTGTCCCATTTCATCAACGACCCGCGCGGACCGGAAGAAGTACTCCCCACCCTGTCTGCCGAGGACCTGGCGAACCTGCTGGATGCCTTGTTCCAGAACCTTGATACGCCCACGCCCGAATTCGGGGCGCAGGTCTGGTACGAACTCGCCGTCGAAGAGATCGGCCGCCGATCGGGCCAGGCCGGCGACGCCGCCCACGGAGTGGCCTGAGCCGGGCCTAAGGCCCTTTAGCCGGCGTCTTCCCGCCGACCGGCGTCCTCCGGCGTGGGATGCGGGTGCGTGTCCGCATTAGGAGTGTGGTCCTTCGCTTCGAGCAGGTGCTGCTGAAGCTTCTCTTCGGCATCACGCCGGCGGCGGGCCTGATCGCGAAGTTCACGGGTTGACTCGGAAACGCTGGAGTCCAGGTAGGCCGGACGCACCTTGGCGTGGCTGCCGGTGGTAGTTTCCACCTCGTCGTCCTGTGCCGGGGTTTGCGGCTGTTCGTTCATGGTGATTCCTCCTTCCGGCCGCCGGCTTTGGGCGGCGGCCCCTCTTCAGTGGACCATACTTCAGTCCCGAAAAGCTCAATCGTTGAGGGCTGATTCCCGGTTGCGCAGTTCGTGGCGTACCGCTGCATGGAGCGCCGAGACGTGGGGTTCGTGCCCCAGATCCAGCGCCAAGGTGACTCGCTCTGAGAGCATTTCCAGATCCGACGCAGGGACGTCTGACAGCGACCTGAAACGGGAGAAGAACCTCTTCACGGGTAGTCCCGCGCGTCGATTGGGGGACGCCATTTTTACTGGCGTCCCGGATCTGTCGCCAGCTAAGTACAGTGGGTTTTCCATGGCTACCGCTCCAACAAAGACGATCCATGGCCAGCTGCATAGCCAGATTCATACTACCGCCGCCGCGTTCCGCCTCACCAGAGGCACGCGTCTTTTGACAAGTGCGTCAGTTCCATCCCAGAAGCCGAAGCACTGCGGCAGCCCCGGCTCCGGCCAGCACCACCACCAGAAACGGAGCCCGGAAAGCCAGCGCAACGGCTGCCGCCGCGAGCGCTCCCAGCCTGGCGTCTGCTGCCAGCGCCTGTCCGGTGGCCACGGCATTTACCACCGTCAAGGACGCCAGCAGGCCGATGGTCATAGTTCCTGCCACGCGTGACATACGGGGATTTTGGAGGAGCCGGGCGGGGACAAAATAGCCGGACAGCTTCCACGCATAAGCCAGTGCACACGCCAGCAGCAGCCAGATCCAGAGGCTCATGCGCCCGCCTTCGTGGAACCGGCGGGACCGTGTTGGCGGTGGTGGTGCTCGGCATACGGGTCCACGTCCGGTTCCAGGCCTTCGTCGCTGCGGCCGTGGCTGAACCAGCCGATCACGGCGGCAACCACGGCTGCGACCAGGATCGGCACACCCGCGGGCACGAACGGCACAGCGAGGACGGTGGCCAGGGCGCAGACGACGGCGATGGCCACCGGCTCCCGCCCCTTCAGCCGGGGCCACAGGAGCGCCAGGAAGGCGGCCACCGCGGCACCGTCCAGCCCCCACTGCTTTGGATCGCCCAACCCTGCCCCGGCAAGGGCGCCCACGGCGGTGAAGAGGTTCCACAGGACGTAGATGCCGATCCCTGCAGCCCAAAAGCCGCGCCGCTGTTCGTCAGGATCGGTCTGGCCGGTACTGGTGGCGGTCGATTCATCGATGGTGAGCTGTGCGGCCGCGTACTTGCGCCAGCCGGTGGGGTGCAGAAGCGCGTTGAGCTGCATGCCGTAGATGCCGTTGCGCATGCCCAGCAGGGTGGCGGCGCTCATGGCCGCGACGCCGGATCCGCCGCCGGCCACCACTCCGATAAACGCGAATTGGGAGCCGCCACTGAACAGCAGCAGGCTCAACGCCATGGTCTGCCAGAAGTCCAGCCCCGAGGTGACGGACAGCGCGCCGAATGAAACACCGTACAGCCCTGTGGCGATGCTGATGGAGATCCCCACCTTGACCGCAGGGGAGGCCAGCAGCTTCATGAGCTGCGCCGCCTGCCAGCGTTCCGAAGGCTCCACGCCCACAGAATCAGTGGCACCTGCAGGGGCAAACGGGCGGTGTGCACTTTGCGCTGGACCGGTGAACCGTCAGGGCCATACGCGCGCCGGATTGCGTCCACGTGGCCGGCCAGGAACACGCCGAAGAGGGCAGCGACGCCGGTGGCCGTGGCCCGTCGCGTTACAGGGATGAGAAGGCCGACGGCGGCACCAGCCTCCACGAGGCCGCTCAGCGCGATCCATTCATCGCGGGTCATGACGGCGAGCGGCCGCGCCCCGGCGACTCCAGTTGAACCTGCCGGCGAGGCAGGGGAACCCTGCTCGTCGCGGCAGAGGTAGTCCGGGACCACCTGGCGGTAGAAGCCCGGATCGCGGAAGTGCTTCATGGCGCTGGCCATCAGCAGCGCGCTCAGGGCAGCCGCAGAAACTGTCTGGGTGGCTGCGCTGGACCAATGAACGGCGCCGGACCGGTGAAAAGGCATGGTTCCACTCAACCACAGCCCCGTCCGGCGCATAAACCGGCCGCCGCCTGACCGGCGTCCGCCTGGACCAGCGGCCGAACGGGCACGCGCGCTTGCCCTAGAGCTGGGCCAAAACCCGAGCGGGCATGTTCGTCGTGATCTCGTGGATGCCCAAACCCTGGCAAAGCGCCACATCCCGCTCGGAATCCACGGTCCATACCCGGAAGCGCCGGCCGGATTCCAGCCACCGCTGCACTGTGCGGGCGTGCAGGCGGACATAGTCGATGCCCGGCCCGGCCAGCCTCACTTCACAGTCATCGAGGATGCGTTCGCCTTCCAGCTGCGCAGCCTTCATGACGTTGGCGACAGCGCTGCCGGTGAGCGCACCGAGGCCAAGCTCTTCGCGGACATCGTCGACGTCTATCTCGTCCACCAACTGGCAGATAAACTCCGCAGGCACGGTGTGGAGCAGGTGCTTCACCGAATCCGGACTGAAGCTCATAAACGTCACCCGGACGTTGTCCACGGTTGACGTCGTCGGATCCCAGCCTTCGCTCCGGAGAACGTCCAGGACGCGGTCCTCCAGCCTGAGCTGGTACGGGCTCGGGTGCTTCAGCTCGATGGCGAGCCCCACGGGCCGTCCGGCCGCCCGAAGAATGCCAAGGAGCTCTGCGAGGGTGAGGAACTGTTCGGACCGGGCACCGTACTTCTCGGGAATCCGCACCCCCTTCCACGACGAGAAATCCAGGAGCCGCAACTCCTGGAGCGTGCGGTCCGCGACCGGCCCGGTTCCGTCGGAGGTGCGGTCCAGATTCGCATCGTGAAGCAGGACAACGTGCTGGTCCCGGGTGAGGTGGACGTCGCACTCGACGCCGTCGGCGCCGTCGGCCAGTGCCTGGAGGTAGGCAGCGCGGGTATGTTCGGCAAAGGCGGCGCTGGCGCCGCGGTGGGCGAAGACCAGGGGCCGGTGGGGTGCAGACTCGTCGATGGCCATGCAGACACGCTAGCCGACCCGGCTGTCCCATGCGGGACTAGGCTGGGCACATGCAGGTGAACTCTGAGCCAATTACCCGGCAGGACCCCACCCGGCCCGACGTGCCCGCCCAAAGGGGCGCCGCCGTCGTCGGCCACCAGCTCAGTGCAGGTGACGCCGAAAAGGCGGCAGCGCTGGCGAAAATGAAGCTGCTGGCGCTGGGCCTGCTCCTCGCCATGGCGGTTATTTTTGTGTTCGCGTTCGCGCTCCAGAAGGAATATCCGTGGCTGCAGTACGTCCGGGCCGCCGCCGAAGGTGGCATGGTGGGCGCGCTGGCGGACTGGTTCGCCGTCACCGCCCTGTTCAAGTACCCGATGGGGATCAAGATCCCGCACACCGCCATCATTCCACGGCGCAAGGACCAGATCGGGGCGTCGCTGGGTGAGTTCGTGGAAACTAATTTCCTGTCCGAGCAGGTAGTGCAGGACAAGCTCGCCAGTGTGAACATCGCCCGGAAGGCCGGCGAATGGCTCGCCGCTCCCGGCGGCTCCGAGCGGGTGGCGAAGGACGGCGCCGCCGTCATCCGGGGTGCGTTCAAGGTGTTGAACGACGACGACGTCCAGGCGGTTATCGAGGGAATGGTGCGCAAGCATCTGCTGGCTCCGCCGTGGGGACCTCCCGTGGGACGGATGGCGGAGCGGATTTTCGCCGACGGCCACCACCACAAACTGGTGGACCTGCTCGTGGACCGGGCCGCCGACTGGGTGGACGACAACCACGAAACCGTCAGCCGGCTGGTCTCGGACCGCTCCCCCACCTGGGTTCCGCAGTTCGTGGACGGGCTGGTGGGAGACAAGGTGTATGTGGAGATTCTCAAGTTCACCCGCGCCGTGCAGTCCGATCCCAACCACCAGGTGCGGCAGTCGATCGACAAGTACCTCACCGACCTCGCGCAGGACCTCCAGCATGACCCTGCCATGATTGCCCGCGCGGAGGACATCAAGGCACAGGTCCTCGGGGATCCGGAGGTCCGCGAACTCGCCTCCCGGACCTGGGGCACCGTGAAGAAGGCCCTGCTCACCGCCGTGGACGATCCCGACAGCGAGCTGACTGTGAAGTTCAAGGCTGCGGTCCGGGACTTCGGCTCACGCCTGGTCAACGACGCCGAACTGGCCGGCAAGGTCAACGCCTGGATCGGCGACGCCGCCGCCTACCTGGTACGGACCTACCGCTCGGACATCGCAGGCGTTATCACCGATACCGTGGCGCGCTGGGATGCGGAGGAAACGTCCCAGAAGATCGAACTCCAGGTGGGCAAGGACCTGCAGTTCATCCGGATCAACGGAACCGTGGTGGGTTCGCTGGCCGGGCTCGGCATCTTCAGCGCGGCGCACTTGGTCTTCGGCTGACCAGGCCCTCTCCAAAGCAACGCGGGGTCACTTAACGCCGGATAAACGGCTCCGAATGGGCATTAAGTGACCCCGCGTTGCAGGAGGCGGGCGGATTACGCGAAGGACTCCAGTTCCACGCCTGCCGCTTCAAGGCCTGCGCGGACTCCCGCGGCCATCTCCACTGCGCCTGGGGTGTCGCCGTGGATGCACAGCGAGTCGGGCCTGACCTGCACCACTGTCCCGTCCACAGCGACGACCTCGCCCTTCACGGCAAGGCGCACCGCGCGCTCAACGATCGAATCGACGTCGTGCAGCACGGCGCCTGCCTGCGAGCGCGGGACCAGCGTGCCGTCGGCCTGGTAGGCGCGGTCCACAAAGGCCTCCGCAAAAACGGGGTGGCCGGCTTCCTTGGCCTGGATCAGCAGCTGCGAGCCCGGCAGCCCGAGGATGGGCAGGCCGGGGTCGTAGGCCTGGATGGCAGCAACAACAGCTGAAGCCTGCTCGGCGTCGTGGACCAGGCGGTTGTGCAGTGCGCCGTGCGGCTTGACGTAATCCACCGAGGCACCAACTGCGTGAGCCACGCCGTCCAGGGCACCCAGCTGGTAGAGGACGTCGCCGAAAAGCTCATCGAAAGACATGTCCAGGGAGCGCCGGCCGAAACCTGCCAGGTCCCGGTAGCCCACGTGCGCGCCGACCGTGACGTCAAGTTCGAAGGCGGCGCGGCAGCTGTCCAGCATGGTGACGGGGTCACCCGCATGGAAGCCGCACGCGACGTTGGCGCTGGTGACCAGCCGGAACATGGCGGCGTCGTCCCCCATGTTCCACGAGCCGAATGATTCGCCTAGGTCAGCGTTGAGATCCAAGGTTGTTGCCTTCCAGAGTGAGGTTGTCCGGGCCCGCGCCGGTGGCTTTGAGCTCCCCTGGAATCGTATCCGGCATCGGCCCGAAAGCCTCCTTGGCGTTGGCCACCACAGCCCGCCCCATCATCAGGTTTCCCGCCCCGCCCACCACAGCGCCGATCCCGAACGGCAGGGCGCGGCCGAACAGCGCAGTGCCCTGGCGCTTCACCAGACTCTTCAGGAAGGCCTTCTGGATCCTGCTCCGGACCGCACCGAAACCGGACCCGGGGAGCGACTTCGAGAGCGCGTTGCCCCACGCCTTGGTGGGGCTCGTTCCCCTGCCCATCGCCTGGCCGCTCAGGGTGCCCAGCAAGGCGGTGCCCTCTTCGCCCAGCATGACGGCCATGACCATGGTGCTGGCCTTTTCGGGGTTGGTCAGGCGGATGCCGTGAAGTTCGGCGAGCGACGTGGCATACAGGGCCGTGGCCTCGAGGAATCCCACAGTGGCCGCAGCGGAAAGGCCGAGTGATGCGACGGTCCCGACGCCGGGCACCAGCGCCGTGGCACCCACGATCGCGCCCCCGCCGGTCACCGCCGCGAGATAGTCGCGCTCAATTCTCACGGCCAGCTGCGCAGCCGATGCGTGTGGCTGTTTGCGCTGCACCCGGCGAATGTAGGCCAGCACCAGCGGACGCTGGATTTCCACTGCCCGGAGCAGCATGTTGTGGACTCCCGGTTTGGGCTTTCCTTCGGCGTCGAACACCGCGTTGTGGGCGGTTTCCTGTGCGATCCGCACGGCGGGATTGCTGCGCTTGGCCATGGTCACCTCTGCTTTCGTCCGCCGGCAGTTTTCACTGCCGTCCTAAATACTAAGGTTGCTTAACACTAGGCCAACCTGTCCGGCTCCCCTACATCACCGGCAGGTCCCCTACATCACCCAGGATTCGGCAACCGCTATGTAAGCGGACGACGACGGCCCCCGCGGTCCCGGATAAACGCTCGGCGCGCCGGGCCATTCCACTCCGAATTCGGCCAGGCGGCCGCTGCTGCACGGCAGGTAGACATTGCTCAGGGCCGCGGAGTTTGGCCCGAGCTGGAAATCCGGCTGCGTAAAGGGCCGCCGGTCCAGGATCCCTCCCAGCTCCAGCTCAGCCCTGCGCCCGGTAGCGCGGAGTCCGCGCTCGAGGTCCAGTTCGACGTCGAACTCGTCCTGGGTGTGCGAGATCCCGTCGAGCGGGAACCTGGCTGCCTCCGGGAAGTGGCGGGTCAGTTCGGCCGCGAGCGTGGCGGCGAAGAACTCGTTGCTTCCGTAACTCCGCCAGCCCTGCAGGGTGGCAACGATGAGGGCGTTGCCCGTTCCCCAACGCGACCACTCCGCCATCCAGAACGATGCGAAACAGCTGGCTGCCTCACCGGGAAGCTGTTCGCCGCTGGCGTCCACGGGATGGAGTGCGAGGCCATGGTTGGCCCCTACAAAGGCCAGGCTGCGCCGCCACAAGGGGGCCGGTGTGCTTTCCATGGGTTACCAGTCCAGATCGGGCGCGCCCAGTGAAACGAAGCTTGGCGATCGGCGCTCGTCCGATTCCAGCAACTCCAGCAGCTCACGCGCCGCAGCACGGGGTGGCTTCACGGCGTCGGCCTGCCCCATGCCGGTAGCGAGCTTGCCGGGATGGACCGCCCAGCAGCGGACCTGGCCCGCCAGGTCCTGGGCAAGCGACACTGTCAGCATGTTCTGGGCAGCCTTGGACACCCGGTACGCATAACTCGTGGAAAGGCCTGCGAAGTCCCCGCGGGCCTGGGCCGAGAGCGACCCCAGCCGGGACGTGACATTCACAATGACCGGGTCATCGGCGTCGAGCAGCTGCGGCAGCAGCGCCTGCACCATCCGCAGCGGACCGGCCGCGTTCACATCCACAGCGTCCAGCACACCC
>DATCVX010000014.1:0-3623 GCA_036566705.1 Arthrobacter sp.
GAACCAGGGGACGACGACGGCGCACTCCTCTGCGACGCGGACCTGTCAGTCCTCGGCGGCGAACCGGAGCCCTACGCCAGGTACGTGGCCGCCGTCCGGGAAGACTACGCGCACATCGGCGACGCCGACTTCGCGGCCGGACGCGCCGCCGTCGTGCGCCACCTGCTGGAGCTGGACCCGCTCTTCCACAGCGAACGGGCCCGGGAACTGTGGCTCGACGCCGCACGCCGGAACCTCCAGGGCGAACTCGCCTGACCCCGCACCCGCGCGCCCAGCACCGGGACGAGCCTTTACGGCGTCGACCGCCGGTGGAAGACTGCTCGGATGAACCTGCGCATCCAAGCCCTCAGCATCGACTCCACCGACCCGAAAGTACCCGCGGATTTCTGGGAGAAGGCACTCGAGTGGCGCCGTACGTATGAGGCGGAGGACGAAATCGTGCTGGAGCCGCCGGCAGGCAGCCCTGCCGACGGTGTCTGCCCGGACCTGCTGTTCCTGAAGGTGCCCGAGCGGAAGGAACTCAAGAACAGGCTGCACCTGGACCTCCGTCCGGAAGACCAGGCCTCGGAGGTCAAGCGGCTGGAGGCTCTGGGCGCCACCCGCGTCGACGTCGGTCAGGGGCCGGAGGTGACATGGGTGGTCATGGCGGACCCTGACGGCAACGAGTTCTGCGTGCTGCGGGCGCTGCGTTCCGACGAACTGGAAGCCCAGGGCCTGGTCGCGGGCACGGCCTAGCGGTAGGCGGTGATGAACGGTCGGTCGGTGGGCACAATCTGCTTGCCCAGCGGCATCAGGCTCACCGGGATGAGCTTCAGGTTGGCGATGGCGAGCGGAATGCCGATGATGGTGATGGCCATGGCAATGGCTGTTGCCACATGGCCGATCGCAATCCAGATGCCCGCGACCAGAAGCCAGATCACGTTCCCGAGCAGTGAAAACACGCCCGTGCCGCCCGGCTTGTCCACCACCATGCGGCCGAAGGGCCATAGCGTGTAGGCGGCGATCCGCGATGCCCCACGGAATGGTGACGATCAGGAGGCAGCAGATGATGCCCGCCAGGAAATAGCCCAGGGCAAGCCAGAACCCGCCGAAAACCAGCCAGATGATGTTGAGCAGTGTCTTCATCTGTCCATTGTGCCCCGGCGGGTCCGACAAAAACCTCCGGGACTGCCCTGATTCACCCCTGAGTCCTGGCCTCAGGCCGGACGCCTCGATGGACCCGCGGTCAGCCCTTGGCGGCCGTCACGAATGCGCGGATCTTGTGTAGATCCTTCACCCCGCGTGAGATTTCCACACCGGAGGAGACGTCCACGCCCCACGCGCCCGAGGCTGCAGCGGCGTGTGCCACGGTGTCCGGATCCAGTCCGCCGGCCAGAAGCCACTTGCGGTCCTGAAGTGCCGTCACATCCACCATGGACGCGTAGTCCCAGGCCTCGCCGGACCCGGGTACGGCAGCATCAATGAGCAGGAGTTCCTCGCCCCAGTCGGCGAAAGCGTCCGCCGTGGCTGCCATGGTGACCGCCCTGATCAGCTTCATGCCGGCGTGGTGCACTGTTGTGACGTCTTCCGGGGTGAGGTCCGCGTGGAGCTGGATCCACTCGAGTCCGGCGGCACGGGCGATGGCAATGGCATCGGCGACGGGTTCGTGCCGGAAAACGCCGACGGCGACCACGCCGTCCGGCACATCGGCCAGGAGAGTGGAAACCTGCGACGGCGTGACCACCCGCGGGCTGGCCGTCAGGACAAAGCCGACGGCGTCCGCCCCGGCCTGCACGGCCTCACGGACTGATTCGGGCGTGCTGAGACCACAGACTTTGACGAACATTTCCGGCTCCTTCAGGCTGTCTTCGTGACGTCCCCCGGGAGGACATTAGCAGGGAAGAGCGCCGTGCGCCGATGTGACGCCGGTCTTTCAGCGGGCGGCCAGCAGCCGCTCCACCATGTCCCGCCCGACCTGTTCGAAGGCGGTGTCCCCCATCTGGTGGGCCCACACCACCGTTCCGATGGCCTGGTTCAGGTTCTCCAGGCGCCACAGGTCCGCGTCCGCCGGTCCGACGGTCCTGCCCAGGCCGGCATGGAAGGCGTCCGCAAGTTCGGGCCTGTGAACGAATTGCTGGTGGCTGAGCCGCACGAGGTCGTGCACCCACGGACGCCGTTCCGCCCGGCCAAAGTCGATGACCTTGATCTGCCCGTTGTCCTGCAGCCAGTTCCGTGGCTGGTAGTCGCCGTGCGTGGCCACCAGCTCCACGGTGCCCGGGTTCAAGGCATCCAGGTTCCGGGCAAGGCTGGTGAGCTGGGTTTCCGGCAGCAGCCCGTGGGCTCGGTCCATCCACGCGCGGGTCTTGATGGCCAGGGCATTGGCGTAGTGGGGCGAGGACCCGGCCGGCCGGTGGATGCTCCCCAGCAGCGCTCCCGCCTGGCGGTATGTCTCGGGATCTTCCTCGGCCGGGGTGCCCTCGACCAGCGTCCCCGGCAGGAACTCTGTTACCAGGATTCCGGCCCGTGCGGAGGCATGCCGCAAGGCTGGAACCCGGCCGTCGAGCCGTTCGAAGCCCGCGGCGTGCGCTGCGATTTCGCGGTGGATGTGGTGGCTGGTGGTACTCGCCTTGATGATGAACGCCGTGCCCGACGGCGTGACGACGTGGAGGACGTTGGTGTCCTGCAGGGGCCAGGAGTAGTCCCGGACCACCGTGTAGCTCCCGAGCCAGGACGCCAGCAGCCGGTTCTGTTCGTCGGTGATCCCCTGGCGCATCTCCCCAGCATGCCATGCAAGGCAACGCGGCCCGATGAACTGCGCCGCCCTGCAGACCCGACAAACTAGGCTGGACAGATGGAGATCATCCGCTTTGCAGAACTCAGGTCCGAACCGTGGCGCAACGGCGGCGGGGTGACCCGTGAGCTGGCCAGCCATCCACAGGCCGCGTCAGCGCAGGACGGGGCCTGGGACTGGCGCGTCAGCATTGCCGAAGTCACCAAGGCCGGCGACTTCTCGCCGTTCCCCGGCATGGAGCGCGTCCTGACAGTGATCGATGGCGAACTGCTCCTGCTGACCGTGGACGGCGAAGAGCATCCCCTCGAAAAGTACCGGCCCTTCAGGTTCTCCGGCGAAGCCGCCACCCACGGAGCCCTCCCCACCGGCGACATCCGCGACCTCAACGTCATCACACGGACGGGTTCCTTCAAGGGCTTCACGTCCATCATCGAGCTGTCCAAGAAGCGCGCGCACCCCGTTTTTGACGGCCAGCTGGCGGTGCTGCTCCAGGGCCAGGCCACCGTCAGCCCGGGCGCCGCCGCGGAAACCGACGGCGGAACGGAAGACGTCCCGGAAGCAGCCCCCGTGGCCGAACCGCAGGCACTGGGCCGCTACGACGCCGTCGTGGGTTCTGACACACGGTCACCGGAAATCCTGGGCCGCGGCTTCCTGGCCGTTGTGTCGATCGACCGGGTTCTGGCCTAGCCAACGGCATTGCAGGCCAGCCTCACCTTCGTTATCTGAGCCTTTCCACACTGGCCAGGGGTGGGCGCCGCTCCTAGACTCGGGCTATGACCTCCACACCCTTTAATGCGCTTCTGTCCACCCAGATCGGCAACGAGTTTGCGGCCTCGCAGCAGTACATTGCCGT
>DATCVX010000015.1:0-4222 GCA_036566705.1 Arthrobacter sp.
TCGCCAACGCAGCTAAGTAAAGGGACGCACCATGTCTATCTATCTGAACAAGGACTCCAAGGTCATCGTCCAGGGCATCACCGGCGGCGAAGGCACCAAGCACACCGCCCTGATGCTGAAGGCCGGCACCAACATTGTTGGCGGCGTCAACGCCCGCAAGGCCGGCACCACGGTCCTGCACGGCGAGAACGAAATCACGGTTTTCGGCACCGTCAAGGAAGCCATGGCTGAAACCGGCGCCGACGTCTCCATCGTCTTCGTGCCGCCGGCATTCACCAAGAACGCCGTTGTGGAAGCCATCGAGGCAGGCATCGGCCTGGTGGTTGTCATCACCGAAGGCGTGCCGGTCCAGGATTCCGCCGAGTTCTGGGCCCTGGCCCAGTCCAAGGTTGACGCCGACGGCAACCAGGTCACCCGCATCATCGGACCGAACTGCCCCGGGATCATCACCCCGGGTGAAGCCCTGGTGGGCATCACCCCGGCCAACATCACGGGCAAGGGCCCCATCGGCCTGGTTTCCAAGTCGGGCACCCTGACCTACCAGATGATGTACGAACTGCGCGACCTGGGCTTCTCTACCGCCATCGGCATCGGCGGCGACCCCGTCATCGGCACCACGCACATCGACGCCCTGGCTGCGTTCGAGGCTGACCCCGAAACCAAGGCGATCGTCATGATCGGCGAAATCGGCGGCGACGCTGAAGAGCGTGCGGCTGACTTCATCAAGGCCAACGTCACCAAGCCGGTTGTTGGCTACGTTGCAGGCTTCACCGCTCCCGAAGGCAAGACCATGGGCCACGCCGGCGCCATCGTCTCCGGTTCCGCAGGAACCGCCCAGGCCAAAAAGGAAGCACTCGAGGCTGCAGGCGTGAAGGTCGGCAAGACGCCGTCAGAGACCGCCAAGCTGCTGCGCGAAGTCTACGCAGCGCTCTAGTCGGTAATACCGCAACGCGGGGTCACTCCCTGCCCGTTCCAGAGGTTGGATCGGGCATGGAGTGACCCCGCGTTGCTGTTTAAGTACGACGGCGGACGGTCACCTTTCTTCGGGAAAGTGACCGTCCGCCGTCGTACTTTTGTGCCCTAGACCTTTGCGCCGCTAAGCAGCTCATCCAGCCGCTCGTAGCCCTCCGTCATGCCGCCCTCCATGCCGGACTGCGCCATGCCGTCCCGAGCCTCCTGGCTGGGGTAGACGGAGTGGCCCCGCAGGCGGGTGCGGCCGTTGCCGAGGTCCTCAAACGTCATGAATTCCAGGCTGACAACATCCGGGTAGCCGCCGAACTCGAAGGTCTGGATGGCGAATTCGTTTTCCCGGACGGTGTGGAAGACCCCGCTGAACTCATAGGCGACACCGTCCGGCCCAGTGTGCAGATAGCTGTAGGTGCCGCCTGTGCGGAAGTCGTAGTGGTCGATGTCCATCTTCAGTCCCCGCGGGCCGAGCCACTGGACGATCAGGTCAGGGTCCTTATGCGCGCGGAACACGTCCGCGACCGGGAAGTCGAACTCGCGTTCGTAGTCGATGAAGGGGAGTCCTTCGGGAACGCTGAGTTTCAGGGAATTACTCATGATGGGTCCTTTGCCTGTGTGCCGCTTGCGGCGGCGTTGGATCGAAGCACGGCATCAAGGCTGCGGAACTGCCGCTCGCGGACCAATCGGTACTGGTCAATCCACGCGGTGAGCGCCTCCAGCCGTGCGGGGTTCAGGTGGACGGGCCGGCGTTGCGCGTCACGCGTACGCGTGACCAATTGCGCCTGCTCGAGGACCTGGATGTGCTTCGAGACCGCCTGTTTGGTGATCGCGAAGGGTTCTGCCAATTCATTGACCGTGGCCGGGCCCCGGCTGAGCCGGGCGATGATGAGGCGGCGCACGGGATCGGCCAGTGCCATAAAGGCCGAGTCCAGTGATGCATCGTCGGTGGAGCTCATCGTGCTGCGAGGCCTTCCTGCTCTAAATCAACCAAATCATTGATCAATGAGTTGGTTGATTACAAATCTATGCCTGATGCACTCTCTGGTCAAGAGGCTGTGAGTTAGACGCTGGCGTGGAGTCCGGGGAGCGCGTCCACCAGTGCGGCCAGCTCCGGAATCGCCTGGGCCTCGGCCAAGGCGCGCTCCAGCGTCGCGTCGTGGACCGGCCGGACGTCCTCCAGGAGGGCCACGCCGCTGGTGGTGAGTTCGGTGTAGATTCCGCGGCGGTCGTCCGCGCAGAGGATCCGCGCGAGCAGGCCGCGGTCCTCAAGTCGGTTGACCAGGCGGGTGGTGGCGCTGGCGCTGAGGGCGGTGGCGCGTGCCAGTTGCTGCATCCGCATGTGCCAGCCGTCCTGCCGGCTGAGAGCGTCCAGAACGGTGTACTCCACGACCGATAGCTGTGACTCTGCCTGGAGTGAGCGTTCCAGTTCGCCTTCGATCAGCCCGTGCAGCGCCGCGAGGGTGCGCCAACCCTGTGCGCGGACTTCCACGGCGTCATCCTTGATACCCATCCCTTGTCCTCTTCCGGTGGCCATCCCAGCGGCCCGAAGGCCTGCATGTGGACCTAGCCAGTAATAGTTGCTTGCGCGGTGTATTTGCGTGTGCAACAATAAATAACGCGTCTGCAACTAATAGCTTACGCGTCCTATCTTCTCCCGTACAGTTTTTCAAAGGAGCACCCCCATGCCCATTGGCCTGATAGCCCTCGCCCTCGGCGGGTTCGGCATTGGACTCACCGAGTTCGTTATCATGGGCCTGTTGCCCGAGGTGGCCGCCGACTTCCGGGTCAGCGAGGCCACGGCGGGCTGGCTGATCTCCGGCTACGCCCTCGCCGTTGTGGTTGGTGCCCTGCTGCTGACGGCGGCCGTGACCCGCTTTGAACGCAAGCCCGTCCTGGCCGTACTGCTGGTGCTGTTCGTTGCCGGCAACCTCATCTCGGCCATCGCCCCCGGCTACGGCGTGATGATGGCCGGCCGCATCATCGCCGCACTGGCCCACGGCGCCTTCTTTGGAATCGGCGCCGTAGTGGCGGCGGACATGGTGGCCCCCACCAAAAAGGCCGGCGCCATCGCCATTATGTTCACCGGACTCACCGCTGCCAACGTCCTGGGCGTGCCCTTCGGCACCATGCTGGGACAGGCAGCAGGCTGGCGCTCCACCTTCTGGGCCATTACCGTCATTGGCGTAATCGCCCTGGCTGGAATCCTCACCCTGGTTCCCAGGACCGGCCACGGGGACACTGCCCCCGGAACCTTGCGCAGCGAACTGAGGGCCTTCCGATCCGGCCAGGTCTGGCTCTCCATCCTGGTCACGATCCTCGGCTACGGCGGCATGTTCGGCGCGTTCACTTACATCGCCTATACGCTCACCGAAGTCTCCGGCTTCGCGGCATCCGCCGTGCCGTGGCTGCTGATCGTCTTCGGCGTGGGCCTCTTCATCGGCAATACCATCGGCGGCAAGGCCGCGGACCGCAACGTTGACCGTACCCTCATCGTGGTCCTCGCGATCCTGGTGGTTGTCCTCGTGGCTTTTGCCCTGACCGCCGGCAACCAGGTGCTCACTGTCGCCTCCATCGTCCTGATGGGCGGCTTCGGCTTCGCCACAGTCCCCGGCCTGCAGATGCGTGTGATGACATACGCGGCCGGCGCACCCACCCTCGCGTCCGGTGCCAACATTGGGGCCTTCAACGTCGGCAACGCCCTTGGCGCATGGCTCGGTGGCGTGACCATCACCGCCGGCCTCGGGTATACCTCACCCATCTGGGCCGGTGCCGGCATCACGCTGCTCGGGCTGGCCGTGATGGTCATCGCCGCCGCCCGGGCCAAGAGGCCTGCCGCGCAGCAGGTATCCAGCGGCAGCGAAGTTGCCGCCGATCCCGTCGCGGCCCTCATGTAGGCCGTCCGGCCGTACGCGTAACCGGCCAATGAGGTACCGCTTATTCCGCACAAGTACGACGACGGACGGTCACCATCGCAGCGATGGTGACCGTCCGTCGTCGTACCGCTTTCCGGCCGGTCCTTGGGGCTGTCCCCGGAAAGCGCAGTTGCCGGAATCCTTGCACCCACCCGATTAACTTTGTTAGTATGTCAGGACAAAGTTCAAGGAGATTGAAATGCCACTCGTGCGAATCGATGTTAACCAGGGGCGCAGCGCCGAAGGCTTGCGCCGGCTTAGCCGGGGGATCCATGACGCGATCCTCGCGGAATACAAAATCCCGGAACGGGACTATTTCCATGTGCTCACGGAGCATCCGCAGG
>DATCVX010000016.1:0-7576 GCA_036566705.1 Arthrobacter sp.
CGCGAACTCGTTCAACGCATTACGGACGTCGTCGGCGTTGATGGTCAATTCGGCCATCTGCAGTCCCTGCTCTCCTGTTTTCGTGATCATCGTTGCTCACGATGACCGGGGTTTCTATCAGTTAAGTTGTGCTTGTCCGGCTAGCCGGCCAGTTGGCGGTGAAGCTGGCCCAGACGGGAGACCACGGAAGCGTCAAGCACTTCGTCGCCCACCTGGACACGGATTCCACCGATCAGTGCAGGATCAACGCTGAGGTTGACCTTGAGCTCGCGACCATACAGGGAGTTGAGCCCTGTCTGGAGGCGGCTGAACTGCGTCTCCGTCAAAGGACGGGTGACGCTGACCGTTGCAATCCAGCGCTGCTGCCGCTTGGCCGCCAACTCGGCGAACCGGGCCACAAGCCTGGTCGGCTTGAGGCCGCGGGGCTGGGACACTGCCTGCCCGATGAGGACTTTGGCTGCCTCGCTTGCGCCAGGAACCAGCCTCTCCGTGAGGGTGGTCTTTGCAGCACCGCTTGCCTGTGGTTCGGACAGAGCACGTTGTACCTCGTGGCTGGAGGCAACGGCCTGGTTGAAGGAGAACAGATCGTTCTCCAGCTCTTCCAGCCCAGAGATTCCGGAGGCAGAAACGGCCGACTTGTTTTCAGCGACGGCGATGACCACCGTTGCGGCAAGAGTCTCGAGTGCATCGCCGATATCTCGTGCCGATGCCCAGCGCAAACTGGCCAGTCCGCCCGCGATATCCGCAGCATCAGCGGAGACTTTCCCGCCAACCAGCTGCTTGACCAGCGCCGACTTTTCGTCACCGCTACGGGACGGGTCAGTCAGGGCGCGGCGCAAGCCAGCCGAGCTGTCCACCGTTCCCAGGATTCCGAAGAGTTCCTTAGCCAGCTGCAGCGAGGCGGTGGGAAGCTTGGCTTCCAACGCGGTCAGTGCCGTGGCCAGCGATTCGCTCGATATACCTGCCATTACTGAGCTGCACCTGCGTTCTGGTTCTCCAGATCTGCCAGGAAGCGGTCAACAACGCGGGCCGAACGCTCGTCATCGGTGAGTGCTTCACCAACAATGCGTCCTGCCAGGGTGGTGGCCAGCGTGCCCACCTCGGAACGCAGGGACACAACAGCGGCCTGACGCTCCGATTCGATCTGCACGTGCGCCTGGGCGGTGATGCGGGCGGACTCTGCAGCCGCCTTTTCCTTCAGATCGGCGAGGATCTGAGCGCCTTCGGCACGGGCTTCCTCGCGGATGCGGTTGGCTTCGGCGCGGGCGTCGTTCAGCTGCTGCTTGTATTCCTCGAGTGCAGCGGAGGCCTCAGCCTGGGCCTTTTCAGCTTTGGCGATGCCACCTTCGATGGCCTCGGCACGCTCTGCGAAAGTCTTCTCGAACATCGGGACAATGAACTTGACCACGATGTACATGAGGACAGCAAAGCCGACGAGGACGACGCCCATTTCCCAGACATTGGGCATCAGGGGGCTGGTTGCGCCCTCTGTGGCGGCTGAGATGATCAGCTGATTCATAATTCACCCGTCCTTATCTACTCGGTTCTGGATGTTCGCTTGGTTCGTCAGACTTAGAGAACGAAAGCGAAGACCAGGCCGAGGATGGCGAGGGCTTCAGTCAGCGCAAGGCCGAGGAATGCGATCGGCTGCAGGACGCGCTGTGCTTCCGGCTGGCGTGCGACGCCGTTGATGTAGGCAGCGAACACGAGACCAACACCGATACCACCGCCGATTGCGGACAGACCGTAACCTACGAGGTTGAGATTGCCTTCCATTTTATTCCTTTCAAGATGCCATCTGTGTGGCAGGTTGTTTGGTTTGCTTCATCCCCGCAAGGGGAAGATTTTGGGAGCCTAGTGGCTGTCCGCGTGCAGAGCGCCTTCGATGTAGATGGCGGTCAGCAGGGTAAAGACGTACGCCTGGAGCGCCATGATCAGAGCTTCCAGCATGTACATGGCGATGGCGCCAACCAGGACCAGGACCGAGGTGCCCTTCAGGAGCAGGTTTTCCTGCATAACGAGGTACTCGATGCCGGAACCGGCAAGCATCACGATGAGGTGTCCGGCCAGCATGGTGGCGAACAGACGGAGGCTGTGCGTGACCGGGCGGACCAGGAAGTTGGAGATGATCTCGATCGGGACGACGATCGGCAGGATGTAGAACGGGACTCCGGACGGCACGGTGGCCAGCTTGAAGTACTTGATGCCGTTCTTCTTGATGCCGATGCCAATCCAGGTGAAGTAGACGATGCCCGCAAGGACATAGGCTCCACCGACGTGCGAGAAGCTCGGAAGCTGGATCACGGGGATTGCGCCGTAAATGTTGTTCACGAGGATAAAGAAGAAGAGGCTGAACAACAGCGGAACGTACTTCATAAAGTCTTTGCCGCCGATAATGTCCTTGGCGATGCTGTTACGCACAAAGCCGTAGGCCATTTCACCAGCGAACTGGAGCTTGCCGGGGACAAGCTGCTGCTTCCGTGCAGCTAGCAGAAAGAATGTGGCGATAATGACGACCGACAGGATTACCAGCAGCATCTGCTTGGAGAATCCGTCTGCCGCCCCCCACGGCAGGATTGCCGGCAGGTGCATTTCTTCAATTCCAGGAGGAGTGAACTCTCCTGAATCTTGGGCCGGGAGCGCAAGCGCGATCAACGCGTTTCCTCTCTGCAGTGTCCATCATTGGGCGTTGGTCGGGGACCCGCGGATTTGCGCTCCGCTGTTCCCCGTGTGAAATTATTTGGCATTAGTGTTTCCGTCCGCGGACGGACCGCTGTCTGCGCCGCTCTTACCGGCTGTGTTTCTGTGACTGGTAAGGCCATGCATGTGGGAAAGATAAAATCCTCCGACAGCTCCAAGCAGAGCGCCTGCGAGCACGATCCAGCGGGTTCCCCACAGATTATCCAGACCCCACCCTATCAAACTCCAGACGATGATTCCGCCAATTATGTAGCTGAAGACGGCCATTCCGGCGTTGTATCCGCCGTCGTTGTTTTCAGTGGACACACCTGGTGCGGAACCGGTTACCCGAGGTTTGGAAGAGCCGCGGTTTCCTGCTCGCTTCCGATCAGACATCGCGCGGTTCCTTGGTCTCGGGGTCGTTGTAGATTTGCAGCCGGGCCTTGCTGAAGCCGTAGATCTCCGCGGCCTGCCAAAGCACGACGGCGACGACGGCACCGATCAGGAACCAGCGGCCATCCAGCCATTCCGGAGCCCCGATGAGGAACAGGACGATTGCGAACCCGACGACTTTGATGAAGTACGTCGCGACGAACATCCCGATGGCGCCCGAGGGATTGCTGCGTCCGACGAAGTGGCCCACCAGCAGGCTGATTCCGAAGAACAGCATCACCAGCAGTCCGCCGGAGGCAGCCGACAATGCGCCGTTCACGCCAACCACAAAAGCGGCGATGACGGAGCACAGGACCAGGCCGGCCGCGGCAGCCGCCGAACTGAGTGCAAGGAGGCGAAGCCACAGGGAACGGGTGGGACCGGAAACACCAACGGGTCCGTTGCCGGACGCGGGTCCGGAATCGGCGTTGGAGGTCATATGATCCCAATCGTCGGTACCCGGCAAGCAGCCAGGCGGAGGGGTGGAGAGGCAGCTACAGCTGCCCCTAAATTCTACACGAGATAGAAATATTTCCGAACGGCGTTACGCGGCCGGTTCCGAGCCTCGCCGGCTCAGGTACGGCCACGCCGTCACCAGTCCCATCACCAGGGTTGCGAAAATGTCCGCGGACAGCACGATCTGCCAGGGGAACACAGCGAAAGCCAGGCCACCGAACGACAGGACGCAGGTCCATAAGTACATGAGAATCACCACGGTCCGGTGGGAGTAGCCGATGTCCAGCAGCTTGTGGTGGAGATGCCCGCGGTCCGCGGACCAAGGTGAGCGCCCGCGTGCCGTTCGCCGGATGACGGCAAGGCCCAGGTCCAGCAGTGGCAGGAAAAGCACGGCGAAGGGAAGCAGTATCGGTATAACGGTGGAGATACCGTTTGCCCGGTCGTAGAGGCCGGAGGAGATCTGGCCGGTGGAGACGATACCGGCGGATGCCATCAGAAGTCCGATCAGCATGGCACCGGAGTCGCCCATGAAAATTTTGGAGGGAAACCAGTTGTGCGGCAGGAAGCCGATGCAGCTGCCCACGAGGACCGCGGTCAGCAGCGTGGCCAGGTCCGAGTAATCCAGGAGGACGGCGTTCCGGTGCACCCAGTACGCGGTGAAGAAGAACGCGGTGCCGCCGATGATGGCCACGCCTGCGGCCAACCCGTCGAGACCGTCGATGAAGTTGAAGGCATTCATGGTGGTCACGATGAGTCCGGCCGTCAGGACCACACGGAGCATCTCGTTCTCCAGGTAGATCGGCTCAGGAACCCACGGCACAATCGTCATCCGGACGCCCCAGATGGCCACCACCAGGGCCGCCGCGCTTTGCCCGATGAGCTTCACCCACCAGCGGATGTCCAGCAGGTCGTCGGCCACGCCCACCAGCACGATCACCACCGCACCGGCCACGACGCCCCAGGGCGAGAAGTTGTTGCGGTAGATGTCCTTGACGAAGAAGGACTGGCTGGCGACGATCAGCGCCACCAGGACACCAAGGAAGATGGCCACACCGCCCAGCCGGGATACCGGCGTCGAATGCATGTCGCGGCTGCGGATTGGCATGTGGAGTTCAAGCCGGTTGCCGACCACCCGGGCACCCCAGGTGGCCGCGTAGGACACGACGGCAGCCGTCAGGCCCATGAGCAGGTACATGATCATGCGTTGGCAGCCGTTTCGTCGGGGCCCGGCGCTACCCGGGGTATGACCACAGTGCAGGGTAGCCGCCCGGGCTGTTGGGCCTTGATTGTTGGGCTCACTTGCCGGGGATCTGACTTTCGATAAATGAAACTTCTCCGTCGCCGGGCGCGCAGCAGGCAGTGCTTAGTGCCTTACAGGGCTGTATTACAGTGGACTCTAGTCAAGATACTAGCGCCAACGGCTCCATGGCTTCGCGCCACACTGGCGCATCGCGAGCGGGGAATCCCCTGAAGGCCATGCTGAAAGGAATTCCATGCCCCTCCGGGTTGCAGTCGCCGCCGTGACATTTGACCGTCATAAAGAGCTGTCCGTCCTGCTGGACGCCATCAACGCCCAGTCCGCCTCCGTAGGCACCATCTGCCTGGTTGACAGCGGCACCATCCCGGCCCGTGAGGTCGCGGCGAAGCATTCCAACGTGGACTACGTGCGCTCCGAGGCGAACCTCGGGGGCGCCGGAGGCTTTGCCCTCGCAGCGCTTAAGGCCGTCGCCAGCGGTGCGGAGTGGATCTGGATGATGGACGACGACGCCGAGCCGGCGGACCCGGAATGCCTGGCCATCCTGCTCCGCGAGGCTGAGGCCCGCGACCTCGAGGCCGTGGTCCCCCTCGTGGTGGCACCGGGCCAGCCGGACCGGCTCTCGTTCTTCTTCCGGCTCGACGGAAAAGTCACGCATGACCGTGCGGAACTGGAAAAGGTCGGGTTCCTGCCCGACGACGGACACTTCTTTAACGGTGCGCTGATCCGGTCTGACGTCTTTTTCAAGGTAGGCCTGCCGGACATGCGGCTCTTCATCCGCGGCGACGAAGTGGACTTCACCATCCGGCTCCGCAAGGCGGGCATCCGGTTCGGCACTGTCACGACCACCGCCATCACGCACCCGCATGCCTTCTCCGAAACCAAGCACGTCTATGGCGCCGGCTGGCATGTCATTGTGCCGGAGTCGGCCTTCAAGCGCTACTACTACTACCGCAACCGCGGCTACCTGATCCGCCGGTACTTCCGCGTCAAGTCCTTTGTGGCCGACGTCGGCGGCTACATCGGCTATTTTGCGCAGCGCCGTGACTTCAAGGGGTTCCTGGACTGGGCCAGGTCTTTCAGCACCGGGCTGCGGGCCAAGGGCTTCGCTCCCCTGGAGGACCAGAAGTTCTAGGTGGTTCTCCTGAGGCGGCGCCTGGCGAGGAGCCACAGCAGTACCCACGGCTCGCCAAAGACACGGTAGGCCACCCGGCGCGGATGCAGGAGCAGTCGCCAGGCCCATTCGAGCCCCAACCGGCCCAGCCAGCGCGGCGCCAGCTTCTGGATTCCGGCGAGCTGCTCGATCGCTCCGCCCACGGCACAGTAGATGGCCGGCGGAAGCGAATCGAGCCTGCGCTGCAGCACCGATTCCTGCAGGGGCATGCCCAGTCCGAGAAGCACAAGCTGGGGACGCTGCACGGTGAGCCAGGCCGCTGCGGCCTCTTCGACGTCGTCATTCCAGCCTTCGCCGGGAAAGCCTGTGACGGTGGCGGACGGGACAATGCCTTCCAGCCTCGCCACAGCCTTGGCGTTGGCCTCGGAACCGGCCCCGACCACGGCGATCCGTTCCAGGCCGGCCAGCTGCCCCAGGGCGGGAATCCAGTCGGTTGAACCGAGCCGGTACTCCATGACGGGCCCGGCTGCCTGGCCGGTCCGGCTCCAGAGCCACAGCACGGGAGCCCCGTCCAGGAGCACCACATCGCTGTCCTCATAGAGCCGGCGGAACCCGGGATCGGAATGCGCCAGGGTAACGCTGTGGAGGTTATGGCCGACGACGGTCCGTGTGCCGCCGTCGTCGACGAACCTTTCAAGGACAGCTATCAGTTCGTCCACTTTCAGGGGCGTGGCGTCGACCCCCAGGACAGGGATGCGCTGGCGGAGCAGGGTCATCAAGGGCGCGGCTCCTGTGTGGCCGGTTCATCCGACGCGGCGTCTGCAACGGAAGTTTCACCCGCAGGCGTTTCGTCCGCGGGCTCTTCTGCAGGTTCCTCCGCCATCGGGATCTCCCCGAGCCCCAGCACTCCGGGAACGTGCTCCCGCAACTCCTGGAGAGAGACGGCGCCGTTCCGGACAACGCGGAGCAGTGGCCCGGTGGCATCAACGATCGTCGAGGGGACACCCTCCGTGCCTTCCAGCGGCCGGAATCCCCCTTCAAGGTAGACCTCCACCGACTCGGCGAGCTGCTCGCGTGCCTCAGCTGCGGTCTGCGCGGCGGCGTGGCCGGTGCGGTTGGCCGAAGAAACTGCCAGCGGGCCGGTCAGCGTGAGCAGTTCCTGCGCCACTTCGTCCGCAGGCATCCGCAGCGCAACGGTTCCCTTGGTGTCACCCAGGTCCCAGTCCAGGGACGGCTGGGCGTGCAGGATCAGGGTCAGTCCGCCGGGCCAGAATGCCTCGGCAAGTTTGCGGGCGTCCGCGGAAACATCGGTGGCGAGCCCGTCGAGGGCATTGATCCGCGGGATGAGCACCGGCGGCGGCATGCTGCGGCCGCGGCCCTTGGAGACCAGCAGCATGGTGACGGCCTGCGGCGAGAAGGCGTCGGCGGCAATCCCATAGACCGTGTCCGTGGGGAACACCACGCATTTCTGTTCGCTGATGGCGCGTTGGGCGTGTTCCAGCCCCAGGGCGCGCTGGTCCTCTGACGTGCAGTTGTAGGTTGTGGTCACTGGCTTATTCTTTCATCACTCGTGGTCAGGGCCGGAAAGCACTGCACTGGTGGCGCGTTCCTTGCCGTTGAGGTCCAGGTGCGTGGTGATT
>DATCVX010000017.1:0-2698 GCA_036566705.1 Arthrobacter sp.
GTTCGCCGCAGCGCACACGGCAGAAGTTGTCCGGGCAGGCCTGGCCCGGACCCGGCAGGCAGGCTACTCGGTGAATCCCGGCCTGGTGCTCGAAGGCAGCTGGGGGATGGGTGCCGCCGTCTTTGACCAGGCGGGACGGCCCGCGTGGGCACTGTCCCTGACCGGCATCGAACCGCGCTTCCGCGAGGACCGGCAGGAGTTCCTCGGCCGGCTCCTGATGGAGGAGGCCCACCGGATCACGAACAAGCTGGGCTCCCCCGCCAAGGAAGTGTTGTGACGTCGGGCGGGGCGTGCCTACGCTAGCCATAGAGTGCCAAACACCCGAAGGAGCCCAGGGACATGAGCACGAACGTCTACTTCGAACAGTACGGCGATCCGGAGGTCTTGAAGATCGGGCCGGAGGAGCTGCCGGAACCCGCGGCCGGCGAGGTGCGGGTGGAGTTCCGCGCCATTGGCGTCAACCCGACGGACTGGAAACTGGTGGCAGGGCACCTCAGCAAAGTGGCGCCGCTGGACCTCCCCGAAGTGCCGGGCAGTGAGGCCGCCGGAGTGGTCACGGCGGTGGGGCCCGCGTTCGAAGGCTTCACCGTGGGCGACGAGGTCATCTGGAATGGTTTCACGGGCGGCTACCGGATGGAGGCCGTTGTGCCCGCCGATCAGCTCACGCCCCTGCCCGCCGGCGTCGACTTTGAACAGGCTGCCTGCATTCCGGAGGCCGGCGGCACCGCCTACTCGGCCTTGAAGCAGTTGGGCGTGGGCGAGGGCGATACGGTGCTGATCCACGCGGCGGCCGGAGGCGTGGGCTCCGCGGCCGTCCAGATTGCCCAGGCCTTCGGCGCACGAGTGATCGGCACGGCGTCGGAGGCCAACCAGGACTACCTGCGGGAGCTGGGCGCGGAGGCCGTCACCTACGGGCCGGGACTGGTGGACCGCGTGAGGTCCGCCGCCGAAGAGGCGGGTGCCGTGACGGCTGTACTGGACGCAGTGGGGACAGAGGAGTCCGTGGCGGCAACGGTCGAGCTGCTTCCGGACCGGAGCCGGGCCGTCATCACCGCCCCGAGCAAGCATTCACAGGAGGCCGGGATCGCTGCGGTTCAGCAGCAGGAGGGCCGGATCATGGACGTGGCCACGCTTGCAGCGGAAGGCCTGATCACGTTCACCATCGCGCACCGGTTGCCGCTGGTCGAGGCGGCCGAGGCGCTGGAACTCAGCCGCAGCGGCCACGGCCACGGCAAGATCGTCCTGCTGCCCTAGGAACTCCTGCGCCGGGTAGGTCTTTGCTGAACCCGGCCCTTAGAGTCCGGCCCGGGGCTCCCCGGAACCTTAGTCCTTCCACCAGGTGTCGAAGATCGTCACGGGCACGGTGCGCTTGTGGCGGGTGCGCAAGTACTTCTCTTCGATCTTTTCGGCTACCTCGTCCGGCACGTCGCGCCCCTCGAGGTAGTCGTCGATCTGGTCGTATGTGATACCCAGCTCGTCCTCGTCGGTGCGGCCGGGCTTGCCGTCGAGGAGGTCCGCTGTGGGCACTTTCTCCCAGACGCGTGCGGGGGCTCCCAGCTCGGCCAGGAGTTCACGGTTCTGGCGCTTGTTCAGGCCGAACAGGGGCAGGATGTCCGCGCCGCCGTCGCCGTATTTGGTGAAGAAGCCCGTGACTGACTCGGCGCCGTGGTCGGTGCCGATGACCAGGTAGTTATGTTCGCCGGCCAGCGCGTACTGGGCAATCATTCGGGTGCGCGCCTTGGTGTTGCCCTTGTGGAAATCGGAAATCCCGTTTCCGACGGTCTTTTCGAACTCATCCTCAAAGCCGTCCACGGCGGCGGAGATGTTGAAGGTCCACTCCGTCTTGGCCTGGACAAAGTCCAGTGCGGCCTGGGCGTCGTCCTCGTCGTGCTGCACGCCGTAGGGCAGCCGGACAGCCACGAAGTTGGCCTCCACTCCCTCGGCTTCCAGCTCCTCAACGGCAAGCTGGGCCAGCCGGCCGGCGAGCGATGAGTCCAGGCCGCCGGAGATGCCCAGGACAAAGCCCTTGGTGTGTGTTGCCTTGAGGTAGTCCTTGAGGAAAGCGACGCGTTTGCGCACCTCCCCGACGGGATCGATCCGGGGCTGCACGCCCATTTCTTCAACGATTTTGGCCTGGAGTTCGCGCATGTGTCTCAGCCTAGCCATCAGTGTCAATAACGCTCAACTGTGTCCTCCGTAACCAGCCACGTTAGAGCGCTAACCCACGGTTCATCACCGCGGTTGCGCAGTCTCCGGAGCCGGCCCCGTTGAGCCCCGGACCGTGAGATGGGTGGGCATCACGGAGCGGCTTCGGTTTCCGCCGCCGGCCAGTGGGTTCAACTGTGCCAGCAGCATGGAGACGGCTACGCGGCCGGCTTGTTCGATGGGGGAGCTCATGGTGGTCAGGGGCGGGTTGCAGAAGTCTGCGCCAAAAATGTCGTCGCAGCCCACAATGCTCATATCCTCAGGAACGCGCAGCCCACGTTTGCGCAGCCGCTGCAGCATGCCGATCGCAATGAGGTCGTTGAAGACGATGCAGGCCGTGACGCCGCTGTGCACGGCGGCGTCGGCGGCGGCAGCTCCGGACTGGGTTGTGGGGGCGAAAGGACCGAGGCTGCGGACGTCAACGCCCCGGCTTTCAGCAGCACTGGACAAGGCTGTCCAACGGCGGGCGCTGGACTGCGAGATGGCAGGTCCC
>DATCVX010000018.1:0-2293 GCA_036566705.1 Arthrobacter sp.
GCCACCGACCCCGCCAGCGGGATCCTTCAGCGTCCCTACCTGTGGGTGACAATCGGCGCCTGCGCCCTGGTGTTCCTGGCCGCGTTCGAATCACTGGCGGTGACCACCATCATGCCCGTCGTCAGCCGCGAACTGGACGGAGCCAGCCTGTATGCGCTGGCCTTCGCCGGGCCGCTCGCCACCGGAGTCATCGGCATGGTCGCCGCCGGGAACTGGTCCGACCGGCGCGGCCCCGCCGCCCCGCTCTACGCCTCGGTGGCACTGTTCGTCCTGGGCCTGTTGATTGCGGGGACGGCGTCGTCGATGCCCGCGCTCGTGGCCGGGCGCCTGGTACAGGGGCTCGGCGGCGGCGCGATGACCGTGGCCCTCTACGTGGTGGTGGCCCGGGTCTACCCGGGGGTCCTGCATCCCAAGATCTTCGCCGCATTCGCCGCCGCCTGGGTGATCCCGTCCCTGGTGGGTCCGTTCGCGGCCGGCCTCGTGGCGCAGGTCCTGAGCTGGCACTGGGTGTTCCTGGGCGTGGTGGGGCTGGTGGTGCCCGCCCTGGTGATGATCGTTCCGGTGCTCCGCGGCGTGGACCGGCAACCCCAGGAGACGGCAGTCCCGCCGTGGGCTGTGGGCCGCCTGGCCTGGGCCGCATTGGCCGCACTGGCTGTCCTCGCGCTGAACCTGTCCGCGGAAGTACGGATCAGCGGCATTCCCCCCGCCCCCGCCGTTCTCGCGGCCGCTGCCGTCGCGGTGGCTTTGCTGGCCGTCCGGCCCCTGGTGCCGCGGGGAACGCTGACCGCCAGGCGGGGCCTTCCCAGCGTCATCCTGACCCGCGGCCTGGCATCGGCGGCGTTCTTCGGTGCCGAGGTGTACCTGCCCTACCTCCTGATCGAGCAGTACGCGTTTTCGCCCACCTTCGCCGGCCTCACCCTCACGGGCGGCGCGCTGGCCTGGGCCGGTGCCTCCGCCATCCAGGGCCGGCTGGGCGCCCGGCTGGACCACCGCGCGGCGGTGCGCATTGGCTCGGTGCTGGTCCTCGCGGCCATCACCCTGGCGCTGGCCACCACGGCACTGAACTGGCCTGCCGCCGTCGCGATTGCCGGCTGGATCTTCGCCGGCGGCGGGATGGGGCTGCTGTACCCGCGGCTCAGCGTCATGACGCTGGCGCTGTCCACGAAGGACAACGAGGGCTTTAACAGTTCAGCGATGTCCATCTCCGACTCGCTGGGAGGCGCCCTGTCGCTCGCCTCCACGGCCATCGTGTTCGCGGCATTTACGACGACGGCGGGATCGTTCAGCGGCGTCTTCGCCCTTGCCGCGGTGGTTGCGGCGGCCGCGGTCGCCGTCGCGCCGCGGGTTTCGCGCTAACTCACGCCAGTCGGGTGGCCCGGAGCACGGTATCGCCGATGATCGCTTCCTGGCCGTCCGGCCCGGCAGCAACCCGCTCACGGGTGGTCTTGACCTCAACCTGCCATTCCGGCGAGTCCAGGCCGAGCTCCTGCACCAGCTGGGCCGGGGTGTAGAACATTTCCGGCGACGTGTGGTTACCCCACGGCGGCAGCCGGTCCGGATGGTGCCCCACAATCAGCAGCGTGCCGCCCGGTTTGACGGCGGCGGCGGCCGCCCGCAGCGGACCCTGCCACGCCAGCTGCGGTGAATGCAGGAACTGGGAGGACACGAGGTCGTACGTTCCCGCCGGACGCCATTCCTCCAAGTCGCACTGTTCCCAGTGGATGCGGCTGGGAATTTCGCCAGGCCCCTCGGCGTGCACGCTTTCGCGCTCCAGCGCGGCTTTTTCGTGCGTGGCCGCGCGTTCCAGCGCAACGGCGGAAACGTCGACGGCGGTGACGGTCCAGCCCTGCTGGGCAAGCCAGATGGCGTCGGCCCCTTCGCCGCAGCCCAGGTCCAAGGCCTTGCCCGGCCGGAGCCCGCCTCCTTCGCGGACCAGTTGCGGGTTGGGTTTTCCGCTCCAGAGCTTCGGCTTGCTGCGGTACCTTTCGTCCCAGGCCTCCGCGGCACTTTGGCGGGGTTCGTCCGTGAGCCGGGTGCCGCCGTCGTCCGTCACGTGGTGGTGGTCCTCATCCTGTTGCGTCATGCCTCAAGCCTGCTCCTGGAAGCCCCCGCTGGCAACGGCCCCGCCTCCGGGACGGGGCCCGCCGCGCGAGGATGCTAGACTGGTGGAACTTGATGTGCAGTGATGCCCGCTTGCTCCCTCTATTTGGGAAGCGGGTTTTTTCATGTGAGAGGCACATCCTGCGTCGATGAACGCGTTCCATTTGGTCCCAGCCGCCGCCCTGAATTGGGC
>DATCVX010000019.1:0-7179 GCA_036566705.1 Arthrobacter sp.
CCCGCCACCTTAAGCTGGGGCGCGGGGGCCTGAGCGATGTCGAATGGCTGGTCCAGCTGATCCAGCTCCAGCACGCGGCCAAACATCCGGAGCTGCGGACCACCTCCACCGTGGAGGCCCTCGACGCGGCCGCTGCCCTGCACCTCCTGGAGAAACGTGATGCCGAGCTGCTGGCCGCCGCGTGGCGCCTTGCCAGCAGGATCAGGTCCGCCAACGTCATCTGGAGCGGCCGGGCATCAGACCTGCTGCCGTCGTCGCGGCGCGACCTCGAAGCAGTCGCCCGCTGGTGCGGGTACGAACCGGGCCAGGCCGGCGCGCTCGAGGAGGACTACCTCCGCCTGAGCAGGCGTGCCCGCGCCGTCTTCGAAAAGGTCTTTTACGGCCACTAGCAGTCCGACCTGGCCGGCCGGGCCGGCTGACACCCGCGGTGGCCCGGTGCTACCTTGGGGCCATGGCTAAGCAAATCTACCTGAACCTGCCCGTCAAGGATTTGAAGAGGTCGGTGGACTTCTTCACGGCCCTCGGCTTCACCTTCAACCCGGACTACACCGACGAAAACGCCACCTGCATGATCATCAACGACGACGCCTTTGTCATGCTGCTGGTGGAAGGCTTCTTCAAGACCTTTACCTCCAAGGACGTGGCCGATGCCACCGCTTCCACGGAGGCGATCCTGGCCTTTTCCGTGGACAGCAGGGACGCCGTGGACGAAACTGTACGCAAGGCCCTCGCCGCCGGCGGCACCCCGTCCCAGGAAGTGCAGGACTACGGCTTTATGTACAACCACAGCTTCCAGGATCCTGACGGGCACCTCTGGGAGGTCATGTGGATGGACCCCGCAGGCCCGCCGGCAGACGGCACCCCGGCCGGGGGCGCCGAAGCGCCGTCCAGCTGAGCGGCATGGAGCAGTCAGTCTGGCTGATTGCCCTGGACGACCTCGGACCGGACGCATGCGCCATCCAACTGGGCGCGGTTGCCCTTTTGGAACTTGCACCGGGGCAGTCCGACTTCGTCGGAGATCCGCTGCGTATGGCACTGGCCGGGCTGGCGGAACAGTCCCGCCGGCCTTATGTCATCGAAGCCGGCGGGGACGCGGTGGGCGTGCTGACGCTCCAGGCAGGCGCCGCCAGGCTGGCAGGCTGGCCTGACAACGATTCCGCGTGGCTCCTGCGGGGCTTTCTCATCGACAGGCGGCGGCAGGGCGCGGGATTGGGCCGGCTCGCGGCGGCAGCGGCCGTGGAAGCCGCCGCGAAACTGACGGCAAGGCACTCGAGCGGCGAGGCCGGCGTCGTACTTTCAGTCAATGAACGCAATCCGTCGGGGCTGGCCGCTTATCAAGGGGCCGGGTTTGTGGACCGGGGGCAGTACCTCGGGGGCAGCTCCGGGCCGCAGCGGACCATGTTCCGCAGCTTCACACACGATCGGTCCGGCGGTTTGCCATTGCCTAAGGCGCCACATTGACAGATCATGTGGATTGGCGGTGTTCTTCAAACCTTGTTGGGGGGAAGGCTTGAAAAGTCTTCGTCTCGGGGAGCACATGCCAGGGGGCTGGCTCCCGGTCTCAGCACGTCTGGAGCCAGCCTCCACCTTTGGCCACAAAAATGTCCGCCCAGGCCGGCCAGCGTGAGGCCTTTCCCATTGCCCGCTGGTGTTCTACGGTTGCGTTATGAAACTGAATGTCACTTACCGCGGCGGGGATAAGGACGGGACGTCCGATCTTCGTGAAACCCCGGAGTTCCCCATCGAATTTCCAGGGGGAAGCTACGTCTTGACTTTCAGGCACGCACTTCGGGAATCGGGGCCGACGGAGGCCCTGGCAACGTGGGTGCCGCAAGAGACGCAGTCATGAGCGAAGCAAGCACGTAAGGGGAGCCAGGCAAAACAAAAGGCCGGTCCCAGGTGGTGAAACCTGGGGCCGGCCTTTGCTGTAACGCGATTCCTTGCGGACTGTGTGCGGACTATGCCCGATTCAGCCGCGTGGTCTGGCTAGACGCCGTAGTAGAGCTCGAACTCGTACGGGTTCGGGCGCAGTGAGAGCGGCTTGATTTCGTTCTCGTACTTGTACTCGATCCAGGTGTCGATCAGGTCTTGGGTGAAGACGCCGCCGGCCTGCAGGAACTCGTTGTCCTCGGCCAGTGCCGTCAGGGCCTCCTCGAGCGTGCCCGGAGCCTTGGGGATGTCCTTGGCTTCCTCGGCGGGGAGCTCGTAGAGGTCCTTGTCGATGGGAGCCGGGGGTTCGATGCGGTTGCGGATGCCGTCAATGCCGGCCATCAGCTGGGCAGCGAATGCCAGGTACGGGTTGGAGGAGGGGTCCGGTGCGCGGAACTCGATGCGCTTGGCCTTGGGGTTGGAGCCCGTGATGGGGATACGGATACCGGCGGAGCGGTTGCCCTGCGAGTACACCATGTTGACCGGAGCTTCGAAGCCCTTGACCAGGCGGCGGTAGGAGTTGACCGTCGGGTTGGTGAATGCCAGCACTGCGGAGGAGTGCTTCAGCAGGCCGCCGATGTACCAGCGGGCGGTGTCGGACAGGCCGGCGTAGCCCTTCTCGTCATAGAACAGCGGCTCGCCGTTGGTCCACAGCGACTGGTGGCAGTGCATGCCCGAGCCGTTGTCACCGAAGACCGGCTTCGGCATGAACGTCACGGACTTGCCCCAGGCGTCGGCCGTGTTCTTGATGACGTACTTGAACTTCTGCAGGTCGTCAGCGGCGTGGGTCAGGGTGGTGAACTTGTAGTTGATTTCAGCCTGGCCGGCAGAGCCGACTTCGTGGTGGCTGCGCTCAACCTCAAGGCCGGCCTCGTCCAGGGCGACACACATGGCGTCGCGCAGGTCGGCCTGCTTGTCGGTGGGGGAGACCGGGAAGTAACCGCCCTTGACGGGCGTCTTGTAGCCCAGGTTTCCGCCTTCTTCTTCGCGGCCGGTGTTCCAGTGCGCTTCTTCGGAGTCGATCTTGTAGAAGCTGCCCTGCGGGGAGGACTGGTACTGGACGTTGTCGAAGACGAAGAACTCGGCCTCGGGTGCAAAGAATGCGGTGTCGGCGATGCCGGTGGAGGCGAGGTAGGCTTCGGCCTTCTCAGCAACGCCACGCGGGTCGCGGTGGTACGGGTCGCCGGTGCGCGGGTTCACGATGGAGAAGTTCAGCGCCAGCGTCTTTTCCATGCGGAAGGTGTCCAGGAATGCGGTGGTGACGTCCGGGATCAGCTGCATGTCGGACTCGGCGATGCCCTGGAAGCCGCGGATGGAGGATCCGTCGAAGAGCTGGCCGTTGACGAAGAAGTCTGCGTCAACGCTCTTGGCCGGCACATTGAAGTGCTGCTGGACGCCCGGGAGGTCGGTGAAGCGGATATCGACGAATTTAATATCTTCGTCCTTGATGAACTTGAGGACTTCGTCCGCATTCTTGAACATCTATGCTCCTAACGCATATGTAATATCTGGCTGCAAGCCATCTGATCCAGCGCAATCCGAAAGGCAGGGAAACGCAGTTTCCCTGCTGGGTGGAATTGCTTGAAACTGCACCCAGCCTATGGACACGGCATTTCCCGCCCATGTCCACATTGTTTCGGGCAGGTTACAGAATGCCCTGATATGGCAACGCTATCCCGTGTCCATACTGTGGTCTAACGGGTTCCACAGTATGAACGGTGGTGAGTCGGTAAGCTTGGACAGTGGTAGATCGCAAAGACATTGGCTCCTGGCTCAGCGGACCGGACACATCGGGTATTTCCAAATACCCCGGGGAGCGGCTCGGGTTGCCTGAGTCCGGTCCCGGCTCCATCGCGCGGGCCGGGCGGCGAATTGTGGCGATCATGCTGGACTGGGGGATTGCCCTGCTGATCAGCAACCTGGTGTTCGGCGGCGATTCGTGGGCCAACCTTGCCGTGTTTGCGGCGGAGCAGATGCTGCTGGTGGGCACCCTGGGCTACAGCATCGGCCACCGCCTCGTGGGAATCCACGTGGTGCGCCTGGGCGGCGCCCCGGCAGGACCGCTGGCGGCCGTGGTGCGCGCGGTGCTCCTGTGCCTGGTGATTCCGGCCGTCATCTTCGATCCGGACCACCGTGGCCTTCACGACAAGGCAATGAACACGGTCCTGGTCCGGCGATAGTTTCCGGACGTTAGACGGCCGCCGTTTCCTTGGCCTCGGCACGCGCGGGGGCGCCCTCGGTGAGGTAGCCGCGCTTACCGGCCCAGCGCTCAAAGGCGATGGTGGCGAACGGGAAGACGGCTGATACGCCGGCAAAAAAGGCCACTCCGAACGGCCAGCGCTGGATCCGCCACAGTGCGAGTGCCGCAAGGCCATAGCCGACGAAGAGCGCACCGTGGATGGGTCCGGCGATTTCCACACCCAGCTCGGTGGTCTTGGCGATCCACTTGAAATACATGCCGGTCAGCAGCGCCGCCCAGCTGAAGGCCTCGGCGACCGCGAGGATCCGGAAAGCGCGGATGACGACGGTTTTCAGCGGCATGTTCATTGATTTCCGATCTCTGTGCGTTGGTGACGGCAAGTTGCCACAAAGAAAACCGCCCCGGTACCGGCCTGGGCCGGAACCGGGACGGCTCCATGTGTCCTAGCGTCCGCGGTTGGGACGCGCTTTGTAGGGGTCGATGCCCTTGGGAATGGGGAGGCCCTTGCCCAGCGAGGAAATCCGCTTGGACACGGCGTTGACCTCAAGCTTGGTGAGTTCCTTTTTCAGCTTGCCCATGTTCTTGGCCACCTGGCTGATGGGGACCTGGCCCTCGCCGCGGCCGCTTTCGATCACGTGGACCGTGACGTTGGGCAGGATCCGCGCGAGGCGTTTGCGCTCGGCGTCGATCAGCGGCTTGACCCGGTGGCTGGGGCCCTCGCTGACCAGGACAACGCCCGGGCGGCCGATGGCGCGGAACACGGCGTCCTGCGTGCGCGGGTTCACCGCGACGGGCTGGTCCTCGGTGATCCAGCCGCGCTTCAGTGTGCCCAAAGCCGCGCCGGAGGCACCCGGCTGGTTTTCGATCTGGGCGAAGGCTGCCCGTTCTGCGCGCCGGGACAGGATGAGGGTTGCCCCGAGCAGGCCCAGCGGAATGCCGATGATCAGGCCGGTGATCCAGTTGTCCAGCCAGAAGCCCACCAGGAAGCTGACGGCCACGACGCCCAGGAACACCAGCAGCATCAGCCACGGGACCATGGGGTCGTGGCGGCGGGTCATGTTGAAGACTTCGCCGATCTGCTTGAGCCGGCTGGGCTTCTTGACCTTCGCTTCTTTTGGCTTGCGCGAGAAGAGGCCACGCTTCGGGGCGTCTGAGGCCGCCGGAGTGGAGTTGCTGGAATCAGGGGATTTCGCCATAGTGCCTTAATTCTACGTGATTTATGCCTGAGGGCCGGACGCCGGATAACACCCGGTGCCGGCCCTCAGGCACTGCAGCTGTGTGGTCAGGAATGCGCCGCGAGCAGCGAGCTGGCTTCCTGGCGGGTGCTGCCCGAGCTTTCGATGTGGGCGAGTTCGGCAGGGATTTCCCAGCCCTTCTTGCGCATCGCGGTGGCCCATAGGCGGCCGGCGCGGTAGGAGGAGCGGACCAGCGGGCCCGACATAACACCCAGGAATCCGATCTCATCGGCTTCCTGCTGGAGGTCCACGAATTCCTGCGGCTTGACCCAGCGGTCCACCGGGAGGTGGCGCTCGGACGGGCGCAGGTACTGGGTGATGGTGATCAGGTCGCAGCCGGCCTCGTGCAGGTCCCGGAGCGCCTCGGAGATTTCCTCGCGCGTCTCGCCCATGCCCAGGATCAGGTTGGACTTGGTCACCATGCCCAGGTTCCGGCCCTGCGTGATGACGTCCAGGGACCGGTCGTACCGGAACGCAGGGCGGATCCGCTTGAAGATGCGGGGCACGGTTTCGACGTTGTGCGCGAAAACCTCAGGCTTGGAGTCGCAGATCGCCTCAATGTGCTCGGGCTTGCCGGAGAAGTCAGGGATCAGGAGCTCGACGCCGGTACCCGGGTTGAGCTCGTGGATCTTGCGGACCGTCTCGGCATAGAGCCAGACACCCTCGTCGGCGAGGTCGTCGCGGGCCACACCCGTAACGGTGGCGTAGCGAAGCTGCATCGCCTGGACGGAGCGGGCCACTTTGGTGGGTTCGAACATGTCAACCGGGGACGGTTTGCCGGTGTCGATCTGGCAGAAGTCGCAGCGGCGCGTGCACTCTGAACCGCCGATAAGGAAGGTGGCTTCCTTGTCTTCCCAGCACTCGAAGATGTTGGGGCAGCCGGCCTCCTCACACACCGTGTGGAGGCCTTCCTTCTTGACCAGGTTCTTCAGCTGGACGAACTCGGGGCCCATCTGGACCTTGGCCTTGATCCAATCCGGCTTGCGCTCCACCGGAGTGGCCGCATTTCGCTGCTCAATGCGCAGCATCTTCCGGCCTTCTGGTGCCAGTGTCACAGTAGAGCTCCTTCGGGGCTTGATACGAGTGCTTCTTCGTGCTTGCGGAATTCTTCCGCGAGCCGGTCCGCGATATCGCCGGGGGCGATGTTTTTGCCGGCTTCGATGGACATCGTGGTGACGCCGGCATCGGTGATGCCGCAGGCAATGATCTGGGCATAGGGTGCCAGATCATTGTTGCAGTTGATGGCGATCCCGTGCATTGTGACCCCGTCCAGGACGCGGATGCCGATGGCGGCGATCTTCCGGTCCGGGCCCTTGCTGTCGGCCTTGATCCACACCCCGGCGCGTCCCTTGATGCGCTCAGCGTTGATGCCGTAGTCAGCGATGACGGCGATCATGACGGCTTCGAGCCGTTCCACGTAGTCGCGGATGCCGGACCTGTTCTTCAGCTTGAGGATCGGATAGGCGACCAGCTGGCCGGGGCCGTGCCAGGTCAGTTTGCCGCCGCGGTCCACAGGCACGACGGGTGTGCCGTCCATCGGGCGCTCGTGTTCTTCGGTGAGCTTGCCGGCCGTGTAGACAGCGGCGTGTTCAAGGATGAGGACTGTGCTGGGCGCCTCGGCAGCGACGACTTTGTCATGGAGTTCGCGCTGGCGGTCCCAGCCCAACATGTAATCAACGAAATCCGGTGCAAGACCCAGCGTGGAAAACTCAAGAGTCATGGCATCCAGCTTAGACCCCGTCCGCCGTCGTACCCGATTCTGTGGTCAACCTCTCACCGGGACCGCCGAAGGGTAAGGGTACCTGTGGATAACTT
>DATCVX010000020.1:0-6772 GCA_036566705.1 Arthrobacter sp.
TCCACCCGCCTGATGCAGGGCAACCAGGTCAACGTGTTCTACACGGCCACCACGTTCTACGACGTGGCCGAGCGGAACGCGGGCGGCGGCGGCATCGCCCCCGACGCGGCAATCGCCAAGGCCCTGGGCAAGATCCACGCGGACGAGAACGGCGTGACGTTCGATGGCTTCGAGCACACCAAGCTGCTTGAGCCGGACGGCAAGATGTACCAGAACAAGGCCCAGAACCCCGGCTTCGCCTTCCGCGATCCGTACACCTTCGCGGACCCTGCGCACCCCGGCAAGACCTTTATGGTCTTCGAAGGCAACACAGGCGGCACGCGCGGAGAGTACGAGTGCAAGCCCGAGGACCTCGGCTACCAGCCTGGAGACCCCAACGCCGAGAACCTGAACGAAGTCAACAGCTCCGGAGCCTACTACCAGACCGCCAACGTGGGCCTGGCTGTGGCGGACAACAAGGACCTGACCAAGTGGTCCTTCCTGCCGCCGGTCCTGTCCGCCAACTGCGTCAACGACCAGACTGAGCGTCCGCAGATCTTCATCCAGAACGAAAACGGCAAGAACAAGTACTACCTGTTCACCATCAGCCACCAGTTCACCTACGCGGCAGGCATGCGCGGCCCCGACGGTGTCTACGGCTTCGTCGGCGACGGCGTCCGTTCCGACTACCAGCCGATGAACAACAGCGGCCTGGCCCTGGGTTCCCCGACGGACCTCAACCTCCCGTCCGAGTCCCCGGAGGCTCCTACCCCGAACCAGAACGGCCGCCAGTTCCAGGCCTACTCGCACTACGTGCAGCCTGGTGGCCTGGTGCAGTCCTTCATCGACAACGTCAACGGCGTCCGCGGCGGATCCCTTTCGCCCACGGTGAAGATCAACTTCCAGAACGGCATTTCCCAGGTGGACCGCAGCTTCGGCAAGGACGGCCTCGGCCCGTTCGGCTACCTGCCCACCAACGTCCGCGTCGGCGGCGAGGGCCACTACAAGTGACCCGCACATAGCGGAAGCTGATCCAGAACCTTCCGCAGGTGGGAGCGGGGATGTCCGGCATGGCCGGGCGTCCCCGCCTCCTGCCGTTAAGCCGCGGGCAGGGGATAGGGTTGGTTCAACAGAAGGGGGAGTGCCTGATGGAATACCAGAACCCACAACCCGATGCGGGCGTCCAAAAACATAGCGCCGGAAGCCTGGTGCCCGGCCACGGCCGCACCGTCATCTCTGAGACTGCCGTGGCAAAGGTTGCCGGCATCGCCGCACGTGCCGTCCCGGGGGTCTATTCGCTGGGCTCCGGACCGTCCCGTGCCCTCGGCGCCATCCGGGACGCCGTCGGCAGTTCCGACCACGCAGCCGGTGTGCACGCCGAGGTGGGCGAAACCCAGGTGGCGGTGGACATCAGCCTCGTGGCCACGTACGGCGCACCGCTCCATTCGGTGGCTGACCAGGTGCGCTCTTCCGTGTACCGTGCCGTTGAAGAGCTCGTCGGGCTGCAGGTCATTGAAGTGAACGTCGAAATCACTGATGTCTATGTGGCCCCGCCTGTTAAACCGTCAGGTCCGGCCACCGCAGAAAGGGAGGCACTCCTGTGAACCTGACCGTTGTGGGAATCGCAGTGGGAGCGTTCGTGGCGTTTATGTCCTTCCAGTTCGGGCTTTGGGGCTTCCTGGTCTCGCTGCTGTTTATGGCAATCGGAGCCCTGCTGGGCCGCGCCGCGGAAGGGAAACTGGACCTGCGCGGCGTCCTGGATGCCATCATCGGCCGGCGCTCCTCGTCATGAGCTCGCCGGCACCGACGCTCCATGGCCGGATGCTTGCCGGCCATAACCGCATCAGCACCCAGGCCCTCACCAGCCTGGCCAGGGCCGCGGCGGCTGAGGCGCTGGGCGTTCCTGCGCAGGACATCCGTGCAGACTGGTCCGACGACGACGGCCTGCTGGCGCTGTCCCTCGTGGCGCCCATCCACATCCCGCCCCTGAAAGCAGTAGCGGCCGACGCCGGCAGGGTGGCTGCCTTCGGAGGGTCCATCTGGGACCGCGCTGTCACGGCGAAAGCACGGATCCTGGCCACCGTCACCGCGCTTAGCGGGGCACGGCTCAGCCGCGTGGACATCCGGATCAGCGGGGCCCGGATCAGCGAAGGAGGGCGTGTGAAATGAGCACACCGGACAAGCAGAAAATCCTCTACCGGGAGACCCACTCGTCCCGCGCGGTGGTGGCGTCGCTGGCCGCAGTCCTCGTTGTTGTGGCCTGCGCCTATGGACTCCTGGAAGCTGCCGTCCATGCCATCGGCCAGCCCGCCTGGCTCATCGAACCGCAGACCGCGGCGGAACGGCTCGTCGCTTTGCCTTCTGGAGTACCGCCGCTGTTGCTCGGTGCCCTGGGCGCCGTGCTGGCAATGATCGGGCTGTTCTTCCTTCTGAACGCTGTGCTTCCCGGGCGCCGCGCACGGCATGTGCTCAGCGGCCAGGAGGACGGCTGGAACAGTCCTGCGGTGGTGGTGGACGACGAAGTTATCGCCTCTGCCCTGGCACGCCGTGCCCGGCTCGCTGCCAACGTCACACCTGAGCAGGTCATGGTGGTGGTTTCCCGGCGCCAGGTCATTGTGAATGTCCGTCCCACCTCCGGCGTGCCGGTGGATGGGGGAGCCGTCCGCGCAGCCGTGGACAGCGAACTTGGCGAGATGGCCCTTCTTCCGGTCCCCGAGGTCCGCATCAATCTGGCGTCGGCGGGGGTGATCGGCGCGTGAGCAGCACACCCGTCCTGCTAAATCGGATCCTTGTGGCGATCCTGGGCATCAAGCTTCTCGCCATTGGACTGCTCCTGGTCCTGCTGGCTACCGTTCCGGCAGTGGCCACCTGGTGGCATTCCTGGTCGGAGGATACCTGGCAGGGGATGAACCAGGCTTTCAACAACACCCGGTTCCCCGGCAGGCCGGAGAGCTGGCTCTGGATTGTCGTGGTCCTCGTGACGCTGCTGCTGATGGGGCTCATGGTTGCCTGGGTGGCCCAGCAAGGCAAGGGCCGCACCAACCAACTTGTTTCAGATGACGATGCAGGGGAAGTCGCCGGCGATGTCCGGATCGGGGGAGGGGTGGCCGAACAGGCACTCAAGCAGGCCCTCGCGGAACGTCCGGACCTTGCCGGTGCCACCGTTGCAACCTACGAGGTCAACGGCAGCCCGGCCTTGAAGGTCCGGCTCCTCCCGCGCCAAGGCGTCGCCCCACACCTCCTCGCTGCGGAGGTGGCAACGCTGGTGGACGCCCTGGACGCGGTGGTTGGCAAACGCACACCGGTGCTGATCCACATTGGCGCCGGTGCGCGGACGCGGTTCAGCCGGGCTGAACGCGTCCGCTGAGCACCTACGTCAGCGGGTCAGGTAAACCGTGCAGTTCGGCGGTATTCCGGCCTCGACACCGTCCGACGGCGGCGTGCTGGCCAGCGACACTGTGAACCCGGGAGGTACGGGAACCGCAGCCGAACCCAGGTTGCTCAGCACCAGCACCTCGCCGTTGTGGAAGGCCAGCACCCCCGCTTCCGGCTGGTGGACGTCCGCCCACCGGAACGTCCCGGATCCAAGCCGGTGGGCGGAGCGGAACGCCAGCGCCGAGCGGTAGAGCTCCAGTGTGGAACCCCCGACGCCGTCCTGCCGGTCGGCAGCCAGGTCCCGGAACGACTCCGGCTGGGGCAGCCACGGTGCCGCGGGCACTTTGGCGCCGGTGCCGGCGTCGGACGTTCCGCCACCGCCGAACGCCTCTGCGAAGCCGTATCCCGGCTCGTTCGCCTTCCACGGAAGCGGCACCCGGCAGCCGTCGCGGCCGATCTCCGCGCCGTTAGTCCGGAAGAACGTCGGATCCTGCCGGGCTTCGTCCGGGAGGCTGGTGTGCTCGGGAAGCCCCAGTTCCTCGCCCTGGTAGATGTAGACGGAACCTGGCAGCGCGAAGGAGACCATGGTGGCGGCGCGTGCCCGCTGCAGTCCCAGGGCGGCGTCCGGCTGCTCGTCCCCGGCCCCGATGCCCTTGGGGAACGTGGTGGGATCCTTCAACCCAAACCGCGTGGTGTGCCGCACGGTGTCGTGATTGCTCAACACCCACGTGGACGGCGCCTCCACAGAGGCCGCCGCACGGAGGGAGTCGTCAATGGCTTCGGCGATGCGCTCCGCATCCCACCCGGCGAGCAGGAAATCGAAGTTGAAGGCCTGCTGCATTTCATCCTTGCGGACATAGCGGGCCAGCCGTTCCGCGGGTTCCACCCAGGCCTCGGCCACCATCATCCGGTCGCCCTCGTACGCGGCCAGCACACGGTTCCAGTCGCGGTAAATGTCATGGACGCCGTCCTGGTCAAAAAACGGCGACGGCGGATACTGCGGCGACACGGCCCGGTGCGGCTCCTGCGCCTCCGTATGGGCACCGTGGGCGTCGCCCGGCGGGGTGTGCCCCGTGGCCGGGGTTTGATCCGCGGTGCCCTCCACCATGGCCGCGACCCCGTCCCAGTCCGGCAGCCCGGCTTCCTTGACCATGCCGTGGGCAACATCCACGCGGAAACCATCGACCCCGCGGTCCAGCCAGAAACGCATGACGGAACGCATTTCCTCCTTGACCTCGTCGTTGTCCCAGTTCAGGTCAGGCTGTTTGGTATCGAAAAGGTGCAGGTACCAGTCGCCGGGCCTGCCGTCGGCGTCGGTTACCCTGCTCCAGGCGGGACCGCCGAAGATCGAGCGCCAGTTGTTCGGGGCAAGGTTGCCGTCGCCGGAACCCGGTACCTGGTCCTTGCCCGTCCGGAACATGTACCGGTCCCGCTCGGGCGAACCCGGAGGGGCCGTCAGAGCCTCCCGGAACCACGCATGCTCATCCGAGGTGTGGTTCGGAACCAGGTCAACAATGACCTTCAAACCCAGGCCGTGAGCAATTTGTAACATTGCGTCGAAATCCGCCAGCGTTCCGAAAAGCGGGTCAACCTGGCGATAGTCCGCCACGTCATAACCACCGTCCGCCTGGGGGGACTTATAGAAGGGCGACAGCCAGACCGCGTCAACTCCCAGCCGCTGCAAATACGGCAAACGGGCCGTAATCCCGGGCAGATCCCCCATTCCGTCGCCGTTGGCGTCTGCGAACGAGCGGGGATAAATCTGGTAGACGGCGGCGCTGGCCCACCATGACTTTACCGTCGAGGCCGGGGTGGGAACGGGTGGGTGGTGCATTTGGTTCCTCTCAGGTAACTTTTTGATGTAAACGCTTGCATTTCTTCCCGCAACGTTACTAGTGTGATGGTCACCACATCAACCGCACTGTCGACTTACTTGTCACTCAGCGAGGAGCCTCAAGCATGAAAACCCGTAAATTCTTACTCCCGGCAGCAACTGCCGGCATCTTGGCCCTAACGCTCTCCGCCTGTGGCGGCGGGGGCGGGGGCACCACAGGTGGCGGCGGCACCGATGCCGAAGCCAACCTCGACGGCCGCGGTCCCATCACCTACGTACAGGGCAAGGACAACAGCAACGTTGTCCGTCCCCTGGTTGAAAAGTGGAATGCCGCGCACCCCAACGAGAAGGTCACGTTCAAGGAACAGACCGACCAAGCCGACCAGCAGCACGATGACCTGGTCCAGAACTACCAGGCAAAGAACCCCAACTACGACGTCGCCAGCGTTGACGTGGTGTGGACGGCTGAATTCGCGGCCAAGGGCTGGCTCCAGCCGCTCAAGGACAAGATGGCCGTTGACACCAAGGGCATGCTGAAGCCCACCGTGGAAGCGGGTTCGTACAAGGGAACCCTGTACGCTGCACCGGTATCATCCGACGGCGGCATCCTCTACTACCGCAAGGACCTCGTTCCCACTGCCCCCAAGACCTGGGCAGAAATGATGGACATGTGCTCCATTGCCAAGGCCAACAACATCGGCTGCTACTCGGGCCAGTTCAAGCAGTATGAGGGCCTTACGGTCAACGCGTCCGAGGCCATCAACTCCTTCGGCGGTTCCGTCCTGGACAAGGACGGCAAGCCCAGCCTCAACACCCCCGCGGCAAAGGCAGGCCTGGAAAACCTGATCAAGGCCTACGCGGACGGAAACATCCCGCAGGAAGCCATCACCTACCAGGAAGAGGAAAGCCGCCGGGCCTTCCAGAGCGGTAACCTGCTCTTCCTCCGCAACTGGCCTTACGTGTACAACCTTGCCACCACTGAAGGCTCGTCCGTCGTCAAGGACAAGCTGGGTATGACGGCCCTTCCGGGCAAGGACGGACCTGGTGCATCGTCGCTGGGTGGACACAGTGCAGCAGTCAGCGTGTACTCAAAGAACAAGGCAACTGCACTGGACTTCGTAAAGTTCCTTGTCGATGCGGAGCAGCAGAAGTTCTTCGCCACCCAGGGCTCCCTGGCGCCGGTTCTTGGTGACCTCTATGAGGATCAGGCACTCGTGGCCAAGCTTCCCTACCTTCCCGTGCTGAAGACCTCCATCGAGAACGCCGTTCCGCGTCCGGTCACGCCGTTCTACCCGGCCGTTACGCAGGCTATCCAGGAGAACTCGTACGCTGCCCTGAAGGGTGAGAAGTCTGCCGAGCAGGCCCTCTCCGACATGCAGAAGTCCATCGAGTCCGCTGGCGCAGGATCGTAGCTTAGCCATGGCAACCGAATTGGGCCCGACGCCGGTCAAGAAGCCGGCGTCGGGCGGTCCCGAAGTCCACCACGCACCCAAGGGTGTGGGGGAGGACAACAAGATATTGAGCCAGGGCAAGTGGGCGTCCTGGCTGCTCGCGCCGACCATCATCGCGCTGGGCGTCGTTATT
>DATCVX010000021.1:0-5678 GCA_036566705.1 Arthrobacter sp.
GGCCGGCACCGCAGGCCAGGGCACCGGAGCAGAATCCGCCAAAGGAGAATAGTCCGTGAACATCCTCGAAACCCTTCCCGTCACGCTGGACGATGTCCTGGAGGCGCAGAAGCTGCTTGAGGGGATTATTACCCGGACACCCGTGGAATCGTCGCGCGCCCTCGGCAGCATGGTGGGCGGGGAGGTCTTTTTCAAGTGTGAAAACCTTCAGCGGGCCGGATCATTCAAGGTCCGGGGAGCCTATGTCCGGATGGCAAGGCTGTCCCCGGAGGAAAAGAAGCGCGGCGTGGTTGCGGCGTCCGCCGGCAACCATGCACAGGGTGTGGCGGTTGCGGCCAAAAGCCTGGGTATCAAGGCGCGCATCTACATGCCGCTGGGCGTAGCCCTCCCGAAACTGGCTGCCACCCGCAGCCACGGCGCGGAGGTGATCCTGCACGGTCACAATGTGGACGAGGCGCTGGCTGAGGCGCAGCGCTACGCAAATGAATCCGGAACCGTCTTTGTCCACCCCTTCGACAACGTGGACGTTGTGGCCGGCCAGGGCACGATCGGCCTTGAAATCCTTGAGCAGGTCCCCAACGTCGACACCATCCTCATGGGCGTTGGCGGCGGCGGTCTGCTGGCCGGCGTCGCAGTTGCCGTGAAGGCCCGCGCCCGTGAACTGGGACGGGAAATCCGCATCATCGGCGTCCAGGCGGAGAACGCAGCCGCGTACCCGCCGTCGCTGGCAGCCGATGCCCTCGTTCCGCTGAAGAAAGTCTCAACCATGGCCGACGGCATCGCCGTGGGTCGGCCCGGCCAGCTGCCGTTCAGCATCATTCGCGAGCTGGTCGACGACGTCGTCACAGTCAGCGAAGATTCGCTGGCCCGCGCGCTGATCTTCCTGCTCGAACGCGCCAAGCTGGTGGTGGAGCCTGCCGGCGCCGTCGGGGTTGCCGCCCTGATGGACGGCAAGATCGAGAATCCCGGCACCACGGCGGTGATCCTGTCCGGCGGCAACATCGATCCCATGCTCATGCTCAAGGTCATCCAGCGCGGCCTGTCCGCCGCCGGCCGGTACATGACCGTGCGGATGATGCTGGACGACCGGCCAGGTTCCCTGGCCACCATCGCCAGGATCATCGCCGAGAACGACGCCAACGTGACCGGACTGGACCACACACGGGTAGGCGGCTCCATCAGTATGGGAGACGTGTCCATCACCGTGAATCTTGAAACCAAGGGACATGAGCACTGCGAGCAGGTCCTCGGAGCACTCCGGGCCGAGGGCTTCCAGCCCATCGTGGTGCATTAAGGGGCAGCCATGCTGGACGCACTGGGGGACGGAAAGCCAAGAAGCCGCGAAACGACGGCGTCCCGCGCCAAGGGCGGGATCCTGGTGGTGGGCGCTTTCGTCATCGCCCTGTTTGTGATCGAGATCGTCAACATGCTGACCCTCCATTCGCTGAACAGGACGTTCGGACTGCGGCCACGGAGCCTGGATGGGCTCCTGGACATCTTCACCTTCCCGCTGCTTCACGCGAGCCTGAACCACCTGCTCTCAAACACCCTGCCGTTGATCATCTTCGGATTCCTGGTATTCCTATCCGGACTGCGGGTCTTCCTGACGGCCCTGGCCTTCAGCTGGCTGGGTTCCGGGCTGACAGTATGGCTGATCGGCGACGGCGGCGTTACCGTGGGCGCATCCGGACTGGTCTTCGGACTCTTCGCGTTCCTGCTGGTGCGGGGATTCTTTAACCACAGCTGGCGCCAGATCCTGCTGGCCGTCCTGCTTTTCATGGTCTACGGCAGTATCCTGCTGGGCGTCCTGCCCTTCGTAGCCGGCTATATTTCGTGGCAGGCGCACCTGGGCGGCGCCGTGGGCGGAGTGGCGGCCGCATTGCTGATGCGGCCCCGGCACGAACGCTAGGTTTGCGAGGGCAGACGTAAAGAGCCGGCCACCTTAGGGTGGACCGGCTCTTTGCGTGAGAACTGACGCTTAGGCGGCGTAAGGCCTGGCAGAAAGGATCTCCACCGTGATGTCCTTGCCGTTCGGCGCCGTGTAGCTCAGGGTGTCGCCCTCTTTGTGGCCCACAATCGCAGCGCCGAGGGGTGACTTTTCGCTGAAGACATCAATGTCGGAATCGCCGGCGATTTCGCGGGAACCGAGCAGGAAGGTCTCTTCGTCGCCGGCGATCCTGGCCACGACGATCATGCCGGCTTCGACGATTCCGTCGTCGGCGGGAGCTTCCCCGACGTGGGCATCACGCAGCAGCGCAGTGAGCTGGCGGATGCGGGCCTCGATCTTGCCCTGTTCTTCCTTGGCCGCGTGGTAGCCCCCGTTTTCCTTGAGGTCACCCTCCTGGCGGGCCGCTTCGATCTTCTGGACAATTTCCGCCCGGCCAGCGCCGGAAAGGTGGTCCAGCTCTGCCGTCAGGCGGTCAAAAGCTTCCTGTGTGAGCCAGGCTGCAGGCGCGCTGTTGGTGGTCGACACGGACTTCTCCTCTTCGGTCATACATGCAAAAGACCCCGCCACGGTGGCCACTTGTGGAACTCAGTAACCAGCTCAGCGGGGTAAAGGTATTGCTCCATTGTAGTCAATCCTGTGGACATAACCCAACAAGCATGCGGCGCAGATCACATTCCGTTATTTGCTGCCGTCCGGAATCCAGCAGCTGTCCACTATCCCGGACACGGACAGTGACTCGGTCTTCAGTACCGTGCGCTGGGAAATCGTCCGGCCGCCGTCGGCAGTCGCTTCAGCCTCGCCCGGCGGGATGTCCACTACTTTCCAGCCCACCACCGCATACTTGGAATCCAGCGCCTTCACGGCACATTTGACTGCCGTTCCCGGCTCCCGGGTGACTTGGAAGTCCACCTCTGCCTGTGTGGCGTCCGTGGTGCTGTAGCCGATGTCCTTGAACGTCACGCCGGAGGTGGCTGAGGACGTGGATACCCAAGCCATAAAGCCGATTCCGGCGGCAAGTGCCGCCGCCCCGATGATGCGCTTCGCGTTGCGGGAGAGGGTCCGCTTTTGACGGCCATAACGATTGGCTAGGCTAGTGTCTGCTGGCGCGGAAACGGCGGGCTGATCCTGGGACGTCACCAGTCCAGTTTAGTGCGGATCCGGGTCCGGGTTCTCCGGACCAGCCAGCCCCACTAGTACAAGCGGCCAGCACAGCGGCTACAGAACATAAAGGAGCCGTCCACCGATGACAGCGTCCAGCTCCACCCAGGCCCCGCTCCGGCTGCTTGCCGTCCACGCCCACCCGGACGACGAATCCAGCAAGGGGGCGGCGACCATGGCCATGTACGCGGCCTCCGGCGTCCAGGTCATGGTGGCCACGTGCACCGACGGGTCCAGGGGCGATATCCAGAACCCCGCCGTGGAAGGCGAACCCCATCCGAAGAGGGACATGGCGGGCGCAAGGCGCCTCGAGATGGCTCAGGCGGCCAAGGTGTTGGGCATCCGGCAGCGCTGGCTGGGCTTCGTGGACTCGGGCCTTCCCGAAGGCGATCCGCTGCCGCCGCTGCCGGCAGGCTCGTTTGCCGTCCAGCCGCTGGAGCGCGCCGCCGCGCCGCTCGTGCGGCTTGTACGGGAATTCAAGCCCCAGGTGATCATCAGCTACGACGAAAACGGCGGCTACCCGCACCCTGACCACATCATGGCCCACCGGGTGGCGGTGGAAGCCTTCGAGGCGGCCGGTGACCCGGACCGCTACCCGGATGCCGGGGAGGCCTGGGAACCCAGCAAGCTCTACTATGACCGGGCATTCAGCCCGGAACGCTTCCGGGCGCTGCATTTCGCCCTGGAGGAGGCCGGCCTGCAGTCGCCGTATGCGGAACGGCTCGCCGCCTGGCTCGAGACGGACGCCGAAGGACACACGCCCCCGCCGGCCGGCCATCCCACCACTACGCAGATCGACTGCGGCGACTACTTTGAAGCCCGGGACGATGCCCTCCGCGCCCACCGGACACAGGTGGACCCGCTGGGCTTCTTCTTCGCCGTCGCCCCGGAGATGCAGCGCCGCGCCTGGCCGTGGGAAGACTACTCGCTGATACAGTCCCGGATCCCCGCGCAGCTGCCGGAGAAGGACCTTTTCGCCGGGCTAAGATAGACACAGCAGGCAATTTCTATGCCGCGTAGAAGAGCGGCCCGCAGGGGCCGGATCCTCAGCGGCGGCCGGATGCCTATCAGTTTCCATAGAAGGTTTATACAGTGCATCACTTGCTCCTCGCCCTGGCCACCACACCGTCGCCGCTGCCCACTCCCTCCCTGCGTGAGGGCGTGTCGGAGGACCAGATCACTCCCGGCCTGTGGGGCTTCATCATGACGGCCTTCTTTGTGCTGGCCACCACCTTGCTCATTGTGGACATGGTGCGCCGCATCCGCCGGGTCCGATACCGTGCGCAGGTGGAGGAGGAACGCCTGGCGGCAGCAGCAGCCGCGGATGTTGAGGCTTCCGACGCCCATGACGGCATGGCAGGACCGGAAAGCGATGCCGGGGTCGACGGGGACGGGCAGGCCCCGGCCCCCGACCGTTCCCGGCCGCGGGACTAGGGCGGCCCGGGCTCCGGGGCAACTGCCGGTCCTGGCTGGGTGCTACGGCGTCAGCTCAGGACGGCGATGGCAATGGCGGTGAAATGCGCAGCGAAAGCCAGCACCGTGAGCGCGTGGAACAGTTCGTGGAAGCCGAAGTGCTCGTAGCTGAAGTTTGGCTTCTTGAGGGCGTAGAAGACGGCGCCGGTGATGTAGAGGATCCCGCCGACGCAGATCAGGATGGCAGCGGGAACGCTGGCCGCAAAAAACTCCGGCAGGTAGAACAGCGCACCGCAGCCCAGTGCGATGTAGATCGGCACGTACAGCCAGCGCGGCGCGTGGGTCCACAGCAGCCGGAACAGCACGCCCAGGATGGCGCCGGACCAGATGACCCAGAGCAGAAGTATGGCTTTGGGCCGCTCCAGCAGTGCCCAGGCAAGCGGCGTGTAGCTGCCGGCGATGACCAGCATGATGTTGGTGTGGTCGAGCCGTTTCAGGACAATCCTGACGCGGGGAGACCAGTTACCCCGATGGTAGACAGCGCTGATACCGAAGAGCAGGACGCCGGTGGCGGCGTAGACGGCGGATGTGATTTTGCGGTCGGCCGTTGGGGCCATCAGGACCAGGATTATCCCGGCGGCCAGGGCAAGCGGTGCCGTGACAGTGTGGATCCAGCCGCGCCATTTGGGTTTGATCATCAGGAGTTCGGCCAGACGGGCAGCGGCTTCATCGACGGGGCCGGCCCCGCCCTCCGGCGCCGGTCCTGGCTGGCTGTCTGGAGTCTTGGTGTTCATGGGTCCAGAATAACCTACGCTTCAGTAAGTTACTCGTCAGTAACCTTTGCGTTGCGGGTCCTACGGTGCCCCGGCACCGGGCTCCCCGCCGCGGACGGTAGCCTAGGATGTGCAAGACGTCGTACAGCAAGGGAAGTCAGGTGAGTCTCCGCGTGGAATTGCCCGGCTTCCTCTATGGCTTCTACGAGCGCAGGCTGCTCAGGGATCTTGCCGGAGACCGCATCCCCAGGCATATCGGCGTCATGGTGGATGGCAACCGGCGCTGGGCGAAGCAGTTCAATGCGCCCACCAGCCAGGGCCACCAGGCAGGCGCGGACAAGATCCACGAGTTCCTCGGCTGGTGCCAGGAACTCGGCGTCAAAGTG
>DATCVX010000022.1:0-8272 GCA_036566705.1 Arthrobacter sp.
GCCGCTGCCATGACCATGCTGACCACGGCCACGATGGACGGTGCGTGGGCGATCAGCTGCGCACCCTGCTCCTTGACCTTCGGGAAGTTCACCACGAGGGCGATGGCAGAGCCGACCATAAAGACGAACGGCAGCGGCACCAGGTCGGCCACCAGCATCACCATGACGGCCACGGTCAGGCCCAGGTTGAACCAGAACAGCTTGGGCCGCAGCGTGGAGCGGTTGGGGTCAAGGGCCGTATCGGCCATGGCGGAGTCGTGGTCGTCCACGAGGGTTTTGGTGCGCTCGAGGACGGCAACGGAGGACCCCTCCGGGGACAAACCGGCGGGGCTTCCGGTTCCGAGGGTACGTGAGCCCGTGCGTCCGGTTCCGGCGGAGGGAGCGGCGGTGCCGCCGACGAACTCTTCAGCAGTATCCGGGACGCCCCAGATTTCCGGTGCGGTGGCGCGGAGGCGGTTGCGTTCCTGCAGGCCCAGCAGCCAGGAGAAGGCGAAGACCACAACGAGGCCGGCGATGAGGGACGGGATCATGGGGACAAAGACGTCGTTGACGTCCAGTTTGAGGGCGGTGGCAGCGCGGGCGGTGGGACCGCCCCAGGGCAGGATGTTCATGGTGCCGTTGGCCAGGCCGGCCACGCAGGTCAGGACCACGGGGCTCATCTTCAGGCGCAGGTAGACCGGCAGCATGGCCGCGGTGGTGAGGATGAAGGTGGTGGAACCGTCGCCGTCCAGGGACACTGCGGCGGCCAGGATCGCTGTGCCGAGGACCACCTTGGCGGGGTCGTTGCCCAGCTTGCGGAGGATAAACTTCACCAGCGGGTCGAACAGCCCGACGTCGATCATCAGGCCGAAGTAGATGATGGCGAACATCAGCAGGGCTGCGGTGGACGTCATGGACTTCATCGAGTCCAGGACCATGTCGCCGATGCCAAGCCCGGCGCCTGCGAAAAGGCCAAAAACGGTGGGGACGATGATCAGCGCCAGTACTGGCGTCAACTTCTTCGTCATGATCAGCACCATGAATACCGCGATCATTGCGAATCCAAGTAATACCAGCACGGCCGGCTCCTTCGTGTGAACGGCGACACAACGGTGTGACGCGTGCTACAGACGTTATAGTGGCGGCCGTCACCGCTGTGCCTTTGCCTCAATTGATTGGCATACTGCTTATTGCGAGCATTTTGCGCATTGTGCTCACGGCCTTCCGCAGGCAGCCACACACCGTGAATCAAGGAGGATCATGCCGCGTTCCGCGCCCCGGCCGCCGTTGCGGTTCTCCACCCAGACGCTGCTCCTGCAGTTGGGCGTGGTCCTTTTGGTGGTTCTGCTCAGCGCGGCCGTCCACGCCTGGCTGACCTACGACAGGATCGGCAGGGAGGCCGAGAACCAGGCCCTGACATTGGCGCGGACTGTGGCCTCGGACCCGTCCGTCCGCGCCGACGTGCTGGCCATCAGCCGGCAGGCCGGCACTCCCCCGCCCGGGGAACTCGCCGCCGGACCGCTGATGGCCGCCGCCGAAGCCGCACGTACCAGGACCGGGGCACTTTTTGTGGTGATCACCGACGAAACCGGGCTGCGGCTCGCCCACCCGGACCCGGCACGCCTGGGCGAAAAGGTCAGCACGGATCCCACCGAAGCGCTGGCCGGCGAGGAGGTAACCACCCGCAACACGGGCACGCTCGGCCCGTCGGCCGGGGCAAAGGTTCCGGTGTACGCGCCCGGCACGGACACCGTGGTGGGCGAGGTCAGTGTGGGCTACTCCATGGAAACGGTGGGCCAGAGCGTGCAACGGGACATCGGTCCCGTTGCCGTCACCGCCGCCGGGGCCCTGCTGGCGGGAGTCCTGGCGTCCTTCCTCCTGCGGCGCAGGCTGCAGCGGCTGACGCTGGGGCTGGAACCGGAGGAGATCAGCACGCTGGTCCACGACCAGGTGGCGGTGCTGCAGGGCGTGGACGACGGCGTGATCGGCGTGTCCGCGGACGGCAGGATCAGTGTCTTCAACGCCGCGGCGCAGCGGCTCCTGGGGCAGCCCGACCTGGCCGGGATGCTGTGGGCGGACGCGCCGGTGCCCGGCCAGCTGAAGGCGTTGACCCTGCCGGACGCCGAGGAGGCGGACGCCATCGAACTGGTGGCGGGCGGCCGTGTGCTGGTGGCCAGTGCCCGGAAGGCCCTGCACCGGCGCGAGGACCTGGGCTGGGTGGTGATGCTGCGGGACCGCACCGAGCTGCAGCAGCTCACCCGGCAGCTGGATGCCGTGGGCACGATGTCCACGGCGCTACGGGCCCAGCGCCATGAGTTTGCCAACCAGCTGCACACCATCGCGGGTTTTATGAGCATCGGCCAGCACCAGCAGGCCCGGGAGTACCTGGCGCGGCTGGCCGCGACGGGCCCGCTGAAGTTCCCGGTGGACCAGGCCGAGCTGCTCCAGGATCCCTACCTTCAGGCGTTTGTCGGAGCCAAGGGGGTGGAGGCCGACGAACGCGGCGTCACACTGCGCATCGGGCCGGAAACGCTGGTCCGCGGCCAGGTCATTGAGCCCCAGGACGTCACCACCGTGCTCGGCAACCTGATCGACAACGCCGTGAACGCCGCCGTCGCCGGCATGTCGACGGACCGGTGGGTGGAGCTGGAGGTTTTGGATGAACCGGGCGACGACGGCGGCACCCTGCACATCGTCGTCGCCGACTCCGGCGACGGGCTGGGCAGCGGGACGGACCCCGAAGCGGTGTTCGCGGAAGGATTCACGACCGCTTCCCCCGGGGCGTCCGTGCCGGCGCGGGCCGGCGGCCAGGGGCTGGGGCTCGCCCTGGCACGTCAGCTTGCCCGGCGCCGCGGCGGGGACCTCAAGGTACTGGAGCCGGGGTCCGCCGGCGGACCTGGCGCCGTCTTTATGGCGTCCCTGCCGCGGACCACTGCGGGGACTATCGATTCAGCTGGAGAGGACAACGATGCCTGAGGATTTCAGGGTGCTGATTGTGGACGACGACTTTCACGTCGCCAAGCTCCACGCCGCGTACGTGGATTCGGTGGCAGGGTTCCTGGCGCTGTCGCCGGTGGGTACGGCGTCGCTGGCGCTGCAGGCGATCCACAGCCTGCGCCCGGACCTGGTGCTGCTGGATGTCTACTTGCCGGACGGGTCCGGGCTGGACCTGCTGCAGCAGCTGGACGTGGACACCATGATCCTCAGCGCCGCGTCGGACGCCACGTCCCTCCGGGTGGCGTTCCGGCGGGGAGCCCTGGGGTACCTGCTCAAGCCCTTTACGTCGGAATCGCTGTCCCAGCAGCTCCGCTCCTACGCCCGGTACCGGCGTATCCTGGGCCAAGCGGGCGCGCTGGACCAGGACGGGGTGGAACGCGCGAGGCGGGCGCTGATTCCCGGCGACGTGGCGCCGTCGGCCAGGCCCCGGTCCGCCACGGAAGCTGCGGTCCTGGAATCGCTGGTGCCTGGTGAGCAGTATTCCGCCGCCGAAGTCGCCACCCGGGTGGGCGTATCCCGCGCCACCGCGCAGCGGTACCTGTCCGCACTGGCCGACGACGGCGCCGTCGACATCCAGCTGCGCTACGGGACCACGGGCCGCCCCGAACACCGCTATGGCCTCCCGCCCCGCTAAGGTTCCCCTCCCCCAAGCGCGAACTGGCACGTAATACCCTCAAATTGGCGATTTGAAGGTATTACGTGCCAGTTCGCGCTGGGTGGGAAGGGGTGCGGGAGGGGCTTTAGCTGGCGCTCTTCTGGGCTACGAGTTCAATCTCGACGAGCATCTTCGGGTCCAGGAACGGCAGGACGTGGACCAGGGAAAGGGTGGGGCGGATCTCGCCGAATACTTCGCCGTGCGCGCGGCCGGCTTCTTCCCACTTGCTGATGTCCGTCACGTAGAGCTTGGACTGCACAACGTCGGCGAAGCTGAACCCGGCGTCGGAAAGGACGGTGCCGAGCTTTTGCAGGATGAACTGGGTCTGGGTGTAGAAGTCCTCGCCCACGATGCCGTCTTCGCCGCTGGCGGCTGTGGCGGAAATGTACAGCGTGTTGTCCACCTGGACGGCGCGGGAGTAGCCGAGGGTCTGTTCCCAGACGGAGCCGGTGCCGAATGTTTTGCGCATGGTGGGCCTTTCAGTCCTGAAATGAGTCGGCACCACTCTAGGGCGGCTAGACGTCCAGCCGGTAAACCAGCAGCTTTATGTCGGTCCCGGGGACGAACCAGTCACGATCCGGGACTCGCTGGAACCCGGTCTTCCGGTAGAGCCCGTGGGCGCTTTCCCAGGTCCGTCCGGTGGTGAGCGCCACGGCGTGAATGCCAGCCAGGGACCGGGCATGGTCGATGATCGCTTCCACCATGGCCTTGCCGGCCCCACTGCGCTGCACTGCCGGGTCCACCACGAGCATCCGGAATTCCAGTTCATCAGCCAGGGCGATGTCGGCATACGGCTCGCCGGCCACCGCCAGGGTCACTGAGCCGACCACCCGCCCGTCGCGCTCAGCCACCCAGATAGTGGCTTTCGCCGCCCGCTCGGCGACCTCCTGCACCTGCCGCATGTACGGGTGGTCCGGACTGTCGAAGTATCCCGCGGCGAGGTAGGAGTCCCTGGTGATACGGGCAATGGCGTCAAAATCGGCCTCGACGGCGGGACGGATGGTTATCTGCGGCTGCACCTGACAATGCTAGTGGCGCCCACCGGCGGCGGGGCCTGAAAGCTTGCTTTCCGTGATTGAACTATCACTCCCTCACAGCGGTCCGGTCACAGCGGAAACTTGCCCGACAGTTCCAGGCTCGCGGCGCAGGTCCAGGCCGCCAGCCGGTCACTGTCCTTGGGCCCTCCCCGGAGCGGGCTGGTCAGCCGGGGCCGCCGGACCCAGCAGCCCGCCTCCTCTGCGATCAGCGCACCGGCGGAGAAATCGTGTTCATTGAGGCCGCGTTCGCCGAAGGCGTCATGGGTGCCGTCGGCAACCATGCACAGGTCCAGGGCCGCGGAACCCAGGCGGCGGACGTCCGCGAAGCCGTCCATGAGTCCGCCCAGGGCAGCGGCCTGCTGCGCCCGGACGGCAGGATCGTAGCTGAATCCGGTGGCAAGGATCTGGCCCTTGCGCCCCGCCACCGGGCCCTCCAGCCGGGTCACACGGCCCCGCGCCTCAAGCCACGCGCCGTTCCCGCGGGAAGCGTAGTAGACGCGGTCCAGTGCCGGTGCGTGGACGACGCCGGCCAGCCAGACGCCGTCGGGATCCGCTACTGCCACCGAGGTGGCGTAGTAGACGATGTTCCGGATGAAGTTGGTAGTTCCGTCCAGCGGGTCGATGGACCAGCGGTAGCCGCTGGGCGCATCCGGGCGCGTGGTCCCGTGTTCCTCGCCGGTGATGGTGTCCTGCGGCCGCGCGGCGGTGATCGCGCGGCGGACCGCGTCCTCGGCCGCGACGTCGTAAGCGGTTACCCAGTCCCCGGCGTCGCCCTTGTTGCTGACGCCCAGTGCATCACCGTTCCGTGACGCCAGGACTGCGGCCCCTGCGGCCGCGGCCTGCCGGGCCACCGCCAGCAGCTCGGCGGTGATGTCCGGACGGCTCATTCGGGCGCCTGGTCGGGTTCGCTGGCCTCTGTTTCGGCACCGGGGGCAGCGGCCGGTCCATTGGCCAGGAGTTCACGGAACCCGTCCTCATCAAGCACGGGAATCCCGAGCTGCTCCGCCTTGTCCAGCTTGGTGCCGGCGTTTTCGCCGGCAACCACATAGCTGGTGTTCTTGGAGACGGAACCGGCAGCCTTGCCGCCCCGGAGAAGGATGGCTTCCTTGGCTTCGTCCCGGCTGAAATTCGGCAGCGACCCGGTGACCACCACCGTCAGGCCTTCCAGCGTGCGCGGCATGGATTCGTCGCGCTCGTCCTCCATCCGGACCCCCGCAGCAGCCCAGCGGTCGATGATTTCGACGTGCCAGTCTTCGGCAAACCATTCCTTGAGGGCCGCGGCGATCGTGGGGCCAACGCCGTCCACATGCGCGAGTTCCTCCTCGGAGGCCTGCCGGATGGCGTCCATGGTGCCGAAGGCCTGCGCCAGCGCCCGGGAGGCCCGCGGGCCCACGTGCCGGATGGACAACGCCACCAGCAACCGCCACAGCGGCTGGGACTTGGCCTTTTCCAGTTCCCGGAACAGCTTGTCCGTCGTGGCGGTGGGCTTTGAAGGGTTTTTTGCCGTGCCTTTGCTCCAGAAGTACGGCACCAGTTCAAACTCGCCGGTGGGCACGCCCTTGGAGCGCTTTTCACGCCTCATCCGGACATCCGCCAGGGACTCCGGGGTGAGGTCAAAGAGGGCCGCTTCGGTAGTCAGCGGAGCGACATCGGGCTCGGCGGGCTGCGTGAGGGCGATGGCGGCTTCCCAACCGAGCGCCTCGATGTCGAACCCGCCGCGGCCGGCCAGATGGAAGACACGTTCCCGGAGCTGGGCCGGGCAGGACCTGGCGTTGGGGCAGCGGATGTCCACGTCCCCTTCCTTTCCGGGGGCGAGCGGCGTTCCACAGGAGGGGCATTCGGTGGGCATCACGAAGTCGCGTACCGGCGGATCCTGCTGGTCCCGGAGGGCAAGCACGGGGCCGACGATTTCCGGAATGACGTCGCCGGCCTTCCGCAGGATGACAATGTCCCCGATTTTGACGCCCTTCGCCTTAACTACGTCCTGGTTGTGCAGGGTGGCCATCCCCACAGTGGAGCCTGCGACCTTGACCGGTTCCATCACGCCGAAGGGTGTGACGCGCCCGGTCCGGCCGACATTGACGGCGATGTCCAGGAGCTTGGTGTGCACTTCCTCCGGCGGATACTTGTAGGCCACCGCCCAGCGCGGTACACGCGACGTGTATCCGAGCGCACGCTGGGTGGCGAAGTCGTCCACTTTGACCACGATGCCGTCAATTTCGTGGAGGAGCTTGTGCCGTTGGTCACCGTACTTCCTGATGAAGCCGAGGACATCCGCAAGGCTGCCCAGGACCTCGAAGTACGGGCTGACGGGCAAGCCCCATTTCTCCAGCAGGGCATACGTTTCCGATTGGCTGAGCGCATCGAGGCCCTCGCGCGCACCGATGCCGTGGACGAACATCCGCAGCGGACGCTTGGCGGTTTCGGCGGGGTCCTTTTGGCGGAGCGAGCCGGCAGCGGCGTTCCGCGGATTGGCCAGCGGTGCCTTGCCAGCTTCGATCAGGGCTTCGTTGAATTCCGCAAAAGCCTTGGACGGGATGAAAACTTCACCGCGGACCTCCATCTCGGCTGGGAAACCGGTCCCGCTGAGTTCCTGCGGGATCTCCTTGATGGTGAGCACGTTGTGGGTGATGTCCTCCCCGGTGAAACCATCACCGCGGGTGGCCGCGCGCACGAGTTTGCCGTCGCGGTACAGCAGGTTGACGGCCAGGCCGTCGATCTTCAGTTCGGTCAGCCAGGCAGGTCCGGCCCCGCCGTTGCCGATTTTCGCAACGGAGGCTTCTGCCTTGGCGAGCCAGGCTTCCAGCTCCTCCAGGGAAAAGACGTCCTCGAGGCTGTACATGCGCTGCAGGTGTTCGACGGCGGCGAACGCGGCCGAGACCTCGCCTCCGACTTCCTGCGTGGGGGAATCGTTGGCCACCAGTTCCGGGTGCAGGGCCTCAATTTCCTCGAGCCGGCGGAAGAGGTCGTCAAATTCGGCATCCGAGACCAGGGGGGCGTCTTCCTGGTAGTAGGCAAACCTGTACTTCCTGACAAGGTCCGCCAGGGTCTCGTACTCCTCGCGCACGGCCTCGGAGGGGACAACTTCCGGATCGGTCGATCCGGGCTCAGTCCTGGTGGTCGTCTGTCCTGCGGGGCTTGGTGCTGTGCTCACAGACCTATCTTGCCTCATGCCGGGGACATTGCGGCGGCGACCCTGTGGCGAACGCCGGCGGGCCCGGACACTGCGTGGTGTCCGGGCCCGCGGTAAAACTGGTCTGGCTAGTGTGAAGCGTCCGACTGCTCCTGGGCGTTCCGCGTGGCCTTCTGGCTGGCTTCCTTCAGGGATTCAGCGACCCGGGTCAGCTGGGTCATGTGCTCACCGCTCCACTGCTGCTTGAAGGCGTCCGCATCCGGGCCCATCCACTGCGTGGAGTTCAGCAGGTTGTTCAGGTTGTTCTTCTGCTGCTCGATCTCGTTCGCACCATGCTGCAGCTTGGTGCCAAGAGTCTTGAGCTGTTCTACATCCGCGCCCCATACAGCCATCAGTATTCTCCTTAGTCTTGGATCCGATCCAGGTCGGCATCCCCAGCGGCCCCCGGCTCATCCGGAAGATCCATTACCT
>DATCVX010000023.1:0-3521 GCA_036566705.1 Arthrobacter sp.
TCCCAGTTGCCCTGTGCCTCGCGCTCGAGCAGCTGCCCCACGCCGTCGACATGGCCCTGGACAACGTGGCCGTCCAGCCGGCCGCCGGCCGGGACGCAGCGCTCCAGGTTGACGGAATCTCCGGCGGCGAGCTCGCCGATGGTGCTGCGGACCAGGGTTTCGCCCATCACGTCGACACTGAAGTCCTTGCCGTCAATCTGCGTGGCGGTCAGGCACACGCCGTTCACGGCGATGGAGCCGCCCAGGGCGAGGCCTTCAGTGCTGGCGGGGGCGTGGAGCCTGACGGTGGCGCTGGTGTCGCCGTCCCGTTCCACGGACAGGACCTGTCCCTGTTCGGCAATTATTCCGGTAAACATCAGTGGCCTCCCAAGGCTGGTTCTGCGCCGCCCAGGCGCGCGAGTGGTTCAGAGTGCGGTTGTGGTTCCAAAGTTTGAGTGTGTTGGGGACGGAGGTGCAGCCGGAGGTCCCGGCCCAGCGTCCTGACGGCGCCGCCGTCGGACTGGTCCCAGTCCCATTGCTGCGCGTCCGGCAACGTGGTGATCCCCAGCCCGTTCAGTGCAGGTGTCCCGGATCCCAGCAGCGTGGGGGCCAGGTACACGATGAGCTCGTCCACGAGGCCGGCCGCCAGGAAGGCGCTGAGGATCCGTGAGCCGCCCTCCACCATGACGTGGCGGATTCCCGCCGCGTACAGCTGCGAGAGCGCTTCGTGCGGTTCACGGGTGGGCAGGTGGAGGACCCGGCCGTCCTGTCCCCGGATGGCGGCGTCCGCCGGGATGTCCCGCAGGCCCATCACGGCCCGGAGGGGCTGCCTGCCGGACACGGCACCTGACGCGTCGCGGGCGGTCAGCCGGGGGTTGTCGATGAGGACGGTCTGGGAGCCCACCAGGATGGCGTCGATCCTGCCGCGGAGCCCGTGGTTGTCGGCAAGCGATTCCGGGCTGGAGATCCACTGGCTGGTCCCGTCCTCGGCGGCGATACGGCTGTCGAGGGTCTGCGCGATGTGCAGCGTCACGAACGGCCGTTTCCCGGCAACGCCCTGGAACCACTGGCGGTTCAGCTCCAGGGCATCCCCCGCGGCGAGGCCGCTGCGGACCATAACGCCGGCTGCGCGGAGCGTGGCTGCGCCACCCGCCGCCGGGTCGTGGGGATCGTCCACGGCATAGATGACATCCGTGATTCCGGCGTCGATGATGGCCTGGGCGCACGGGCCGGTACGGCCGACGTGGTTGCACGGTTCGAGCGTCACGAGCATGGTGGCGCCGCGCAGGTCCAGGCCGGCTGCGGAAGCCTGCGCGATCGCGTCGGCTTCGGCGTGGGCCGTCCCGGCGCCGCGGTGGTAGCCGGTCACCAGATGCTTGCCCTCGGTATCAACGACGACGGCGCCCACCAGGGGGTTTGCGCCGCGCGGCCCGCGAAGGGCTGCTTCCAGGGCTGCATCCATGGCGGCTGTTTCCGCCGGGCTGAAGGCGGTCACTATTTCTTCGTTGGGCCCCGGGGCCTGTTGCCTTGTAGATGCGGTCATGGGAGGACCGCCGGGCAGGCTTGGTGGGATTCCACGCCGTGAGGAGTCAGGGCGTCGAAGAGCCATCGCAAGGGGTTCATGTGTGTTGTCGTTCCTTCCCTCTAGAACCGCGATGGCTCCGGGGGTATACGACAGCAGAAGGCTGCGGCATCAAAGGATGCCGCAGATACAGCTGTACGTGCTTCTCTCATCCAGACTTTAACTGTCGGTACCGGAATTTCACCGGTTCAACCGTCCGCCGGTTCCCTCCCTGGATGGGGAAAGCGCCGGCTCGCGGGTCGCGGACTGTCACCGCCGGTTCGGACTTACACCGACCCCGGAGCACGTATTGTGTGTTGCTATTCTGCCACAACCATGAAGGTGGCCTGACTATTCCGGCGACCCCGCGCGTAACGTTTGGCTGCCTGCTTTGCGCAGCCGTTCGATGGCCGCTGCCGGGTCCTCCGCACCGTACACAGCGGAGCCGGCGACGAAGACGTTGGCTCCTGCTTCGGCTGCCCGGGTGATGGTTTCCTCGGTGATGCCGCCGTCCACCTGGATGGCCACGCCGATCCCGGAACCGTCGATCGCGGCCCTGGCACGGCGGATCTTGGGGAGCGTAAGGTCCAGGAACGTCTGGCCCCCGAAACCGGGCTCCACGGTCATGATGAGCAGCATGTCCAGTTCGGCCAGCATGTCCAGGTAGGGCTCCACGGGTGTACTTGGCCGCAGTGCCATGCCTGCCTTGGAGCCCCGGGCCCGCAGCTCGCGTGCCAGCTTGATGGGGGCAATCGATGCCTCGGCGTGGAACGTGACGGACGCGAGGCCTGCGTCGGCGAACCCGGGTGCCCAGCGGTCGGCATCGGCGATCATCAGGTGGGCGTCCAGGGGCACCGGGCTGACGGCCTGGATCCGCTGGACCACCGGCAGGCCGATGGTGAGGTTCGGGACGAAGTGGTTGTCCATCACGTCCACGTGCACGGCGTCGGCATTGCTGATGCGGTGCAGCTCCGCTTCGAGGTTGACGAAGTCGGCGGAGAGGATGCTCGGGTTGATGCAGCATTGCGTCATGGGTGACCCTTTCACTGGTCAGGCCTTTTTACGGATCAGAGCGAGGAACATGGCGTCCGTGCTGTGGACGTGGGGCCAGAGCTGGGCGGTCAGCCCGTGCCCGGCGCCGAGGTTGCCGGTGAGGCTGACACTGTCCAGGATTGCGCCGGCATCCAGGAGCTCCAGGTCATCGCGCTTCCGCAGGGCATCGGTGACGACGGCGGTGGTTTCGGCGGGGTGCGGCGAGCACGTGACGTACGCCACCACACCGCCGGGGCGGACGGCGGCGAGGGCTGACTTGAGCAGGTCCCGCTGCAGTGGCCCAAGGTCCGCAAGGTCCTTGGGCGTGCGGCGCCAGCGGGACTCCGGACGACGGCGGAGCGCGCCGAGTCCGCTGCACGGGACATCCACCAGGACACGGTCAAATGATTCGGGCTGCTCGGCGCCTACCTCGCGGCCGTCGCCGGTGCGGACACGCCAGGCATCCCTGGGGACGGCCGACAACGCCTGGCTGACGAGCTTCGCCCGGTGCGGGGCCGGTTCGTTCGCGAGGAGCGTGGCACCCCTGGCGTTGGCCAGGGCACCAAGCAGAGCGGCCTTGCCGCCGGGTCCGGCGCACAGGTCCAGCCACGTCTCCGGGCGGGCGTCATGGTCCAGGTCCACGGCTGCCAGCGCCCGGGCCACCAGCTGCGAGCCGACGTCCTGGACGCGGGTACTGCCTTCACGGACGGATGCCAGCCGGCCGAGGTCGCCGCCGCTGGAGAGGGCCGAACCTTCCACCAGCTCTCCGGGGGTGGCCCCGTTTTCGAGGGCTTCGTCGAGGCTTCCCAGTCCCGGCAGGGCCACCAGGTTCACCACCGGGGCCGCGTTGTCGGCTTCGAGGAGATCGTTGATTTCGGCGGCGGACCGACCGTGGGCCACGAGCGACTGGCGCATGGCGCGGACGATCCATTCCGGGTGCGCGTACTTG
>DATCVX010000024.1:0-10683 GCA_036566705.1 Arthrobacter sp.
CTTCCGCGCCTCCCGGAGCCAACAGCTGGCCGGAATGGCAGGCTCTGCGAGTGGCTCGCCGACCCGGAGGAGTGGGAGCCGACGCACCGCCACGTCAGCCATCTCTACCTCGCGTACCCCGGCGATGCGCCCCTCACGCCGGAACTCGAAGCCGCAGTCAACGCCAGCCTGGACGGCCGCGGCGACGAATCCACCGGCTGGTCACTCACGTGGAAAATCCTGCTCCGGGCCCGCCTCCGCCAGCCCGGGAAGGTCAGCGACCTCCTCCGGCTGTACTTCCGGGACATGGCCACAGACCGGGGCGGCCAAAGCGGCGGACTGTATCCCAACCTGTTCGGGGCGCACCCGCCGTTCCAGATCGACAGCAACCTCGGCTTTGTGGCCGGCCTGGCTGAATGCCTGCTGCAGAGCCACCGCACTTCCGGAGGTGTGCCCGAGATCGAACTGCTGCCGGCTTTGCCGCCGGAACTGCCCGACGGCGCCGCGCACCGCCTGCGCGCCCGCCCTGGCGTAGAGGTGGACCTGGAGTGGAAGGACGGCAGGCTGGCCGGCGCCACAATGACGTCGCCGAAGGCCAGGAACGTGCGCATCCGCTACGGCGGCCACGTCCAGGAGCTTCACCTGGAGCCGCTTCGGGCAACAGTTCTGAACCTGGCGTTATTCAGCCCGGCGGGGGCGTCCGCATGACATAGGATCACCGAAAGTTCCCGGAGCTTCCAGCCACACCAGACCTGACAGGACCGCACCATGCCGCTTTTTGACCTCCCCCTTGCCCAGCTCCGCGGCTACACGTCCGCGGTCACGCCGCCGGCCGACTTCCAGGCCTTCTGGGACGCCACCATCAACGAGGCCCGGGCCTTTCCGCTCAACGCCACGTTCGAGCCGGTGGAGAACTACCTGACGGTAATCGACACGTTCGACGTGACGTTCGCCGGGTACGGGGGTGCTCCCATCAAGGGCTGGCTGCACCTTCCGGCGAACCGTCCGGCGGGAAGCCGGCTGCCCGTCGTCGTGCAGTACATCGGGTACTCCGGCGGCCGCGGACTGGTCAACCAGGACACCAAGTGGGCCCAGGCGGGCTACGCGCACTTCATCATGGACACCCGCGGCCAGGGCTACGGCGGGACGCTGGGGGAGACGGCGGATCCGCACCCGTCCGCGGGCGAGGTGGCCCACGCCGGGCTCATGACCAGGGGAGCCGGCAGCCGCGAGGACTACTACTACCGCCGCGTGTATGTTGATGCCTTCCGCGCCGTCGAGGCTGCCCAGTCACACGCCGAGGTGGATCCCTCCCGGGTGGTCCTCGCCGGCGTCAGCCAGGGCGGCGGCATTGTGGTGGCGGTCGCCGGGCTCGTGGCAGGAAGGCTCGACGGCGTCATCGCCGCGCTGCCGGACGTCCCGTTCCTGCAGGACTTCCCCCGCGCCATCGACATCACGCCCCGCGGGCCATACCCGGAGATCGCCGCTTTCCTGGGCCGGCACCGGGACCGGTACGAGCACATGCTCTCGGTCCTGAACTATTTCGACGGCGTCAACCTTGCCCGTTCGGCCACGGCCCCGGCGCTGTACTCGGCCGCGCAGATGGACGACATCTGCCCGCCGTCGACGGTCTTCGCCAGCTTCAACGCCTACGGTTCGGGCACGGCGGACGCGTCCGGCACCGGAGCCGCGAAGGACATCGAGGTCTACCGGTTCAACAACCACGAAGGCGGCCAGGAGTACCACTGGATCAAGCAGCTGCAGTTCCTGCGCAAGCTCGCGGGCTGACCTGCCGGCCCACCCGGGCCAACAGCACCGCGCGAACTGGCAGATAATGACGCCTCCGGACGGATTTGGGGTCATTAGCTGCCAGTTCGCGCCGGGGTTACGGGCGGATTTGCGTCCGGAGCGATGCCGCGGTTATGGTCTTGGCTATGACTAACCGTTGGTATGCGTATTTTTCGTTGGCTCTGGAGGGGCCCGCGTCTAACTGACACGCATCCAACTTTCCTTCAGAGCCAACAGGGCAGAGATCATTCTCTGCCCTTCGCCATTTCCCGGCGGGTTCTGATTTGGGCCCGCTTCCTTTCCCGGAACAGGACCCGAAAATGAGTACCGCAACAGCCGCCACAGCCACCCCGGCCGCAAAATCCACGTCCAACCTGCGCGTCAGCGAATTCACTGCGCTGCCCACGCCCCAGGAGCTCATCGCCGAGCTGCCCCTGGACGCCCGGGTGACTGACGTCGTCGAACGCGGACGCGATGAAGTCCGCGCCATCATGGACGGCGTGGACGACCGCCTCCTGGTCATCGTGGGCCCCTGCTCCATCCACGACCCCAAAGCCGGCCTGGAATACGCCCGCCGGCTGGTGAGCCAGGCTGAGAAGCACAAGGAAGACCTGCTGATCGTGATGCGGGCCTACTTCGAAAAGCCGCGGACCACCGTCGGTTGGAAGGGCCTCATCAACGACCCGCGGCTGGACGGCAGCCACGACATGGCCACCGGGCTCCGGACCGCCCGGCAGTTCCTGCAGCAGGTCACCGCACTGGGGCTCCCCACCGCCACCGAGTTCCTGGAACCCATCAGCCCGCAGTACATGGCGGACCTGATTTCCTGGGGCGCCATCGGGGCACGCACCACCGAAAGCCAGATCCACCGCCAGCTGGCCTCCGGCTTGTCCATGCCGATCGGCTTCAAGAACGGGACCGACGGCGACCTCCAGGTTGCGATCGACGCGTGCGGTGCCGCCGCGGCCGCGCAGGCTTTCCTGGGCATCGACGGCGACGGCCGGGCAGCCCTGGTGGCCACAGCCGGAAACCCGGACACCCACGTCATCCTCCGCGGCGGACGCAAGGGGCCCAACTACTCGGCGGCCGACGTCGAAGGCGCCTCCGCTAAGCTCGCCGGCAAGGGCCTGAACCCGCGGCTGATCGTGGACGCAAGCCATGCCAACAGCGGCAAGAGCCACCACCGGCAGGCCGAAGTGGCGCTGGAAATCGGTGCGCAGCTGGAGGACGGCGGCCGCTCCGCCGATGCCATCGCCGGGGTCATGCTGGAGAGCTTCCTGGTGGGCGGCGCGCAGAACCTGGATGTTGCCGAACACGCCGCCGGACGCTCGGAACTTGTCTACGGCCAGAGCGTCACCGATGCGTGCATGGAATGGGATGTCTCGGTGTCGGTCCTGGACCAGCTCGCGTCCTCGGCACGCAAGCGCCGCACGGCGAAATGATTACCCGCGATGACTTTCACAATAGCCCCATGAACCTCTAGAGTATCTAGCACATGGTTGGTGGATGGCTCAGCATCGGCACACCGCAATGGCATAAACCTGGGGTCATGTTGTCCATCCGTCAGCAAAGGAATAAGGGAAATGTCCGCAGAACAGAACTTCTCAAACGCGAAGTTCCTGACCGTGGCCGAAGTGGCCGAGGTCATGCGCGTCTCCAAAATGACCGTGTACAGGCTGGTCCACTCAGGTGAAATGCCCGCAGTGCGGTTCGGCCGTTCATACCGGGTGCCGGAAAGCGCCGTCGAACAGTACCTCAAAGGCGCTGTTGTGGACGGCCACTCCGAGACCGCCTGAACCGCACTGTCAGTGGGTGCCCCGGATAAGCGGTACCCTGTTAAGGAACGTTTTACGTCATTGTAAGAATCTGTCGGTTGTTTCAGTCTGTAGCTCTGTCCACGGACCATTCCAGCAGACAGGTACTGCATCTAGTTTGTGAGGAACTTTCGTGGGTTCAGTTATTAAGAAGCGTCGCAAGCGTATGGCCAAGAAGAAGCACCGCAAGTTGCTTCGCAAGACGCGCCACCAGCGCCGCAATAAGAAGTAGAGATACTTCGAACTGCGTGAAATGCCCGTTGCCTTCCCGGCAGCGGGCATTTTTGTTTTGCCGCGGGCACAGCCAACCGGGTAGCGCTAACTGTAGTTATGCGCCCTCAAAACGACACACGGCGCGACCTGGATGCGGGGTGGCGGCAGGTTATGCCCGCGGGCCGCGGATGCGGGCGAAGCCCCGCCACAGGCCGTAGACGGCACCGCCGACGGTGGCCCACTTCAAACCGAGTGTGGCGGCGCGCCGGCCGGAGCGGAAGTCGTAGACCGGCCAGTTGTTGTCGCGGGCGTGGCGGCGGAGCCTGGCATCCGGGTTGATGGCCACCGGGTGACCTACAAGGGTCAGCAGCGGGATGTCGTTATACGAGTCGCTGTAGGCCCAGCAGCGCTTGAGGTCCAGTCCTTCGGCGTCGGCGATGCCCTGGACAGCCACCGCCTTGGCGGAGCCGTGCAGGATGTCACCCACCAGCCGCCCGGTGTACATCCCGTCCGCTATTTCGCCCACGGTGCCCAAGGCGCCGGTCAGTCCGAGCCGCGTGGCGATGACGGTTGCCACTTCGATCGGGGTGGCCGTGACCAGCCAGACTCGGCGGCCCACCCGCAGGTGCTGCTGCGCCAGGGCCTTGGCTCCCGGCCAGATCCTGGAAGCGATCATCTCGTCATAGACTTCCTCGCCGAGGGCCTTGACGTCTTCCACCGTAATCCCGGCGGCGAGGTTTAGCGCCGAATCGCGTACAGCATGGACGTCGTCCATATTCTCGCCGCGCGTCACAAACTTGAACTGCTTCCAGGCGAACCCTGCCGCCTGCGTCAACGTGAAGGCGCCGCGCTGGTGCATCTTGCGTGCCACATGGAACAGGCTGGCGCCCTTCATCAGGGTGTTGTCCACGTCGAAGAACGCCGCCTCGCCGGTCTGCGGCGCCGCAACCGGCTGCGTGACAACAGCGACGTACTTCTCCTGGGGCATGTCCCCGAGTCTAGTCAATGCAGGAGGCCCCAACGGTCGCGGCGCTGTCCGCCGCGCTGTCCGCCCCTAAAGGGCGATACGGTTAACCCATGGCAAGACCGCAGGTTGTCCTGATCACCAAAACCGACTGTCACCTTTGCGCGGACGCGCGCGACGCCGTCGGGCGGGTGACTGCCTCCTTGGGACTTGAGTGGACGGAACAGCGGGTCGACGACGTTCCCGCGTTGCGTGACCGCTATGCCGAGGAGATTCCCGTGGTGCTGGTGGACGGTATCCAGCGCGATTTCTGGAAAATCGACGAGTCCCGCTTGGAGCGCGTCCTGCAGCGCGCCATGGCGCAGTAGGGCATCGGTTCCGGGCGATGGCACCGGCTTTGTTGGCATCAGGCGCGGGGCTCTAGAGTGGAACCACAACGCGACGCAAGGGAGGGGATAGTGAGTTCACTGGATTCATCTCCCCAGGCTGTCCAGGGCGCCCCGGACGGGGCCGACAGCCAGGACGCAGCGGACGTGCAGGACAGCAAGATCGCCGCGGATGGCAAGACCGCCGCTGCAAAGCAGATTCCGCCCGCCGCGGTAGCCCGGCTCACGCTGTACCTGCGCGCGCTTAACACCCTGCTGGCCGAGGGCGTGGAGCGGGTGTCCTCCGAGTCCCTGGCGGAAGCTTCCGGCGTCAGCTCAGCCACGTTGCGGAAGGACCTCTCGCACGTGGGCTCCTACGGCACCAGGGGCGTGGGGTACGAGGTTCAGTACCTCAGCCGCCACATAGCCGCGGCGCTCGGCCTCACCCACGACTGGAAGGTCGCTATTGTCGGCGCCGGTAACCTCGGCAAGGCGCTGGCCCGGTATGGCGGCTTCGAGTCCCGTGGGTTCGACGTTGTGGCCATTTTTGATGCCGACCAGATGGTGGTAGGCAACGAGGTGGGCTGGCTGCGGGTCAGCGACGCCGCTGACCTCGAACCCGTGCTGCAGCGCACGGGCGCCAATATGGTGGTCCTGGCCCTGCCCGCCGCAGTAGCGCAGGGCGTGTGCGACCGCGTGGTCGCCGCCGGCGTCCGCAGCATCCTCAGCTTTGCACCCGTGATGCTCCAGGTGCCCGACTACGTCAACTTGCGGAAGGTGGACATGGCCACCGAACTCCAGATCCTGGCCTACCACGCACAGCGGGCGCAGACCCCGGGGCAGACCGCCTAACAATCCTGCGGTGCCGGGATCCACGCCCGCCGGGTGTGGGTGCTGCTGTTGATCAGGGCCGGGACGGTTTCCGGCCGGCCGTAAGGCTAACGGCCGTAAGGGTTTCCGGGCTGGCCGTACGGGTTGGCGAACGGCTGCTGCTTGCGGAAGTACGGGGCTGCGGCCGGCAGGTAAAGCACCACGATGGCTGCGATGCCCATCAGCGTTCCCAGCGTTCCCAGGCTCGGCACCTGGAAGAGGCCGAAGACCGAGAGCGCTGCGAACACGGTTCCGAGGATCCGGGCCCAGTTCTTGCCCTTGCGGACGAAGATGGCCACCAGGGCGTAAAGCGCGGCCCCGATGATGGCAAAGACCACCAAAGTGCCGGCAATGACGCCCTTGAGGTCCTCGAAGGAGACCTGGCCGGCGGCGCCGCCGCTCTGCATGGCCTCTTCAAAGGTGTTCCGCATCAGCGGGTCATCGAGCTGGCCAATGCCCATCAGCATGGAGATAACAAAAACAACGCCGGACGCGATCAGCAGCCAGAAGGAAATGTTGACCAGCTGGGGGATTCCGTTGCTGCCTGTTGCCGCCGGCTGCTCGGACGGGTACTGCGCGTATGGTGACTGCCCGTACTGCTGGCCAAACGGCTGCTGGCCGTAGGCAGGGGCCTGCGGCGGGTTCTGGCCGAACGGCGGCGGGTTCTGGCCGTACTGGGGCGCCGGGGAGCCCTGTTCGCCGTACTGCGGAGTGTTCTGTCCATACTGCGGGGCGTTCTGCCCGTACTGCGGTGCCGGCGGCGTGGGCTGGCCGGACTGCGGGGCGTTCTCGCCGTACTGGGGTGCGTTCTGCCCGTACTGCGGAGTGTTCTGTCCGTACTGCGGTGCCGGCGGCGTGGGCTGGCCGGACTGCGGGGCGTTCTCGCCGTACTGCGGAGCGTTCTTTCCGTACTGCGGGGCGGGCGGCGTGGGCTGGCCGGACTGCGGCGCATTCTCGCCGTAGCGGGGAGCAGGTGGCTGGCCGCCGGACTCGGGCTCGTTGGGGTTGGGAGGCTGGACAGGAGGCGTGCTCATGAGCGGTCCTTTTCAGGTCGGAGTGCGGATCGGCTGCCGGGATCGGTGCACTGGCCCTACCCCCAGCAAGGCTTACTTCCACCGTACCCCCGGGCAGCCCCTGGGCGGGTCATTCCGGAGAGGTATTCCCGCGCCATTCAGCGCGCCGGCAGTGGCAGCTCCGGGGGCGCCGGGAAGGCCGCAGCCCGGCTGGATCGCCAGGCTGCGGCCTTCGGGTAAACGAACTATTTCGGGTAAACGAACTAAGCGGGGCGGGTCAGCCCCGGCCCTTGACGGCGGCGAACCAGGCCTGCGAGTTGGGCACCCACATCAGCACGGTGGCCGCGGCGCTGATCAGGAATCCGAGCCAGTTGTTGCCGATACCGCCGCCCACGCTGCCGCCGATCACGGCGAGGACCAGCGAGACGCCGGCAACAATGGTCAAGGCCAGACGTGCCCATTCCTTGCCTTCCTTCATCCTCAGCACGAGGACAATCTGTGCGGCTGCGATGGCCAGCGCCACTAGGACGAGAAGGAGAACCACTATGGCCGCGGCGGGCGCAACCGTGAACAACGCCAGCGATGTTAACAGCCCGAAGATTCCGCCCAGGACGCCCAGGATGCCGCCAATGAGCCAGATCCAGTAGGAGACCTTGAGCTCGGTGGGCAGCCCGGTCACGTTGAACATTCCCGCGAACCCGCCCTTGGGCAGGACATCGCTGACGTTCCGCGGGCCGTCCGTAGGCATCTCGAAGTGGAATCCGCCCGGCTGGCCCTGTTGCGGGCCCGGCTGACTGTAGGGCTGCCCTGGCTGCCCCTGCTGCGGGTAGGCCTGGCCCGGCGGGGGATAAGCCTGGCCGGGGGCCTGGTACCCCTGTGGTGGTGGCTGGAAACCCTGCGGCGGCTGGTAGCCGGCGGGAGGAACGTTGCTGGCAGGCGGCTGGACACCCGGCTGCTGGGGCGGCGGTACTTCACTAGGGTTGCTCATGGCTCTCACTGTAGACCGGGCGTTGCCTGGTATCTAGGAGATCCGGGGCGAAATCAGGGGGAACATCCGGGGTTTTTCACAGGAGGGACGGACGGCCACGACGAGGCCTCTGGAGGCAGTTAAAGTACTGTGCCCGGCCGCGGGATCCCAGGGGATCTGCGGCCGGGCACAGAGGGTGTGAAAATTAGGCTGCGGGTGCGATGAACGCGAGCTCAAGGTTGATGGCAACCTTGTCGCTGACCAGCACGCCGCCGGCTTCCAGCACTGCGTTCCAGGTCAGGCCGAAGTCCTTGCGGCTGATGGTGGTCTCGGCGGAAACACCGGCGCGGGTGTTGCCAAACGGGTCAACGGCCACGCCGTTGAACTCGGTTTCCAGTGCGACGGGCCGGGTGACGCCCTTGATGGTCAGGTCGCCGGTCAGTTCGTAGGTGTTGCCGTTGGCCACCAGGCCGTTGGAAACGAAGGAGATTTCCGGGAACTTCTCCACGTCGAAGAAGTCCTCGCCGCGGACGTGGCCGTCGCGGTTCGCGTCGCCGGAGTCGAAGCTTGCGGTCTGGATGGTGGCGCTGATCGTGGAGTCGGCCACGTTCTCAGCGAGGTCCAAGGTTGCTGCGGCATCCTTGAACTGGCCGCGGACCTTGCTGATGCCTGCGTGGCGGACCGTGAAGCCGATTTCGCTGTGCGAGTTGTCCAGGGTCCAGGTGCCGGTGGTGACGTCTGCGGGAAGTGACATGGTGTTGTCTCCTTGGGAGTGTGTCGGGTAGTACTACGAAAGGTTGACGCTTCATTTGTTGAAGTCTCAACTAACTGCTGCATCCAGTATAAACATGCATTTGCATCTTTTGTTCCCCCTTCCGGAACATTTTTTGAAAATCTTCAGTTCTACTGGATGTAGAAGATTTCGGATAGCACGCCATCTTTGAGAAACTGGTAAACATGCCCCAAGCCACTGTCCATCTGCTCCGCCACGGCGAGGTCCACAATCCCGACGGCGTTCTGTACGGAAGGCTGCCCGAATTCCACCTCTCCGAACTGGGCCGGGAGATGGCGCAGACTCTCGCCTTGCACTTCAGCGAGCGGGCCGCGCAGGGTGCGCGGATCGTCTACCTGGCGGCGTCGCCGCTGGTCAGGGCGCAGGAGACGGCAGCGCCCACGGCCGAAGCCCTGCGCCTTCAGATCCATACGGATGAGCGCATCATCGAGGCCGAGAACTACTTCGAGGGCATCAGGGTCACCAAGGCGGAGCTCCGTAAGCCCAAGCACTGGCCGCACCTGGTCAACCCGCTCAAGCCTTCATGGGGTGAGCCATACAAGGCGCAGGCGGCCCGTGTCCGGGCCGCAGTCCGGGATGCCAGGCTCCGTGCCATTGAACTGGCCGGCGACGACTACGGGACAAACGGGCCCGAGGCCATCATGGTCAGCCACCAGCTCCCCATCTGGGCCACCCGCCTCAGCGCCGAGGGCCGCCCGCTCTGGCATGATCCGCGCAAGCGCGAGTGCACGCTGACGTCCATCACCTCACTGGTGTTCGACGACGGCGGCTCCCTCCTGCGCGTTGAGTACAGCGAGCCTGCTGCCGCCCTTCTTCCCGGTGCGGCCAGCACCCCGGGAGCCTGACCATGGCACCCTTCCGTCCCCGGGACACCCGCGCCACCTCCAACCCGGCGACTCCGGGCACAGCATCCCGCCGCACCATGCTTGCCGCTGGTGGCGCCGCCCTGACGGCCCTCACACTGGGCCTGTCCGCCTGCGCCCAGGAGGACGCCCTCGCCAAGCAGGCCAAAGCCGGAGACAACAAGAACTACGTTGCCGGCGACGGCTCGGTGACTGAGTTCGCCGCGGCCGACCGCAAGGCCGCCGTCGCCGTTAACGGCACCTTGTTTAACGGCACCGCGGTGACGCCCGCCGACTTCCAAGGCAAGGTGACGGTCCTGAACTTCTGGTTCGCCGCCTGCGCCCCGTGCCGGGTGGAAGCGCCCATCCTGGAGGAGCTGCACCAGGAGTTCACGGACCAGGGCGTCCAGTTCTTCGGCGTCAACCTCCGCGATGAAAAAGCCACCGCAGAGGCCTTCGACAAAACGTTCGGCCTGACCTACCCCAGCTTCGACGACAAGAACGGCGGCGTGCTCCTGGCCGTCTCCGGGCTGGTCCCGCCGGGCGCCGTCCCCACCACGCTGGTCCTGGACAAGCAGGGCCGCGTTGCCTCCCGCGTGCTGGGCGAAATCCAGAAGGGCACCCTCAAAGCCCTCATTACCGCCGCCGTGGCAGAGTAGCGGCGGCCCCGGACCGTGAACAGCCCCTTCGCCGAAGCCATCCTGAACGGCTCGCTCCTGCTTGCCATCCCGGTGGCGCTGCTGGCCGGCCTGGTGTCCTTCCTCTCGCCATGCGTACTGCCCCTCGTGCCCGGTTACCTGGGCTACGTCACCGGCCTCAGCGGCGTGGACCTCGAACGGCAAAAGCGCGGCCGGATGCTCGCCGGCATCGGGCTCTTTGTGCTCGGATTCTCCGTGATCTTCGTGCTGCTCGGCGGGGCCTTCGGCCAGCTGGGCACGCTGATCACCGGCTCCCAGAACGCCTGGATCACCCAGCTCCTGGGGGTCCTGGTGATCATCATGGGCGTGGTGTTTATGGGCGGCTTCGGCTGGCTGCAGCGTGATGCCAAGATCCACGCCAAGCCGCCGGCCGGCCT